>JAGGZB010000026.1 GCA_021162225.1 Candidatus Bathyarchaeota archaeon
TCCTCTTAACATCTACCCAATCCTCGGAGCCTACGTTAAAAACTTCAACTTCGCTCGATATGTTCTTCATTATTAGCGATAATGCGGATATAAAGTCGTCCACGTAGAGATATGATTTCTTCTGAGTTCCGTCTCCGAGAATCTCAAGTTCCCTTGGATTCTTCTGCAGTTTCATTATGAAGTCATATATAACCCCATGTCTGCTTCTCGGACCCACAATGTTAGCCAACCTACAGATGGCAGCTCGAAACCCAAAGTTATGTGCGAATGAGCTTATAAGTGCCTCTGAGGCGAGTTTAGCAGCTCCATAAACCGATATAGGCTTTAGGGGACCATAATCTTCACTGGTCGGAATCTCTTCTGCATCCCCATACACTGTTGAGGAAGAAGTAAAGATGAGTAGATCTAATGTTTCAGAGTTTCTCAGCCTCTCCAGTAGGCGGTAGGTGGCTACAACGTTCTGCTCGAAATGAATATGTGGCGATGAGAAGCCTAATTTAACCTCCGGATTAGCAGCCAGGTGAAATATGACCTCGCATCCATTAATGGCTCCTCTTAAGTCACGATCGTTCAGTAAATCACCTTTTATAAACTCGAAAGAGTCTTCTCCAATCCAGCGTTTAATATTATCCAGCGTTCCACCGCTCAAGTTATCAATGACTCGCACTCTAGCACCACTCATCATAAGTGCGTCGACTAGGTGGCTTCCGATAAACCCAGCTCCCCCAGTCACGAGAACAAGCCTATCCCTAAGATTCTCGAAGTTCAAGTCTTTTCCCACTAATACTTATCTTCCAATAAAATAAGATTATGCGACGAGATCAAAATAATTTAATTCATCGGATAGTTTAGCTGTCCTTGCGGTCTTTGCGGTTCGAAGAGGAGGCGTAGGGCTTGTATGGGAAGAGAAAGTATATAGACTTGAGGACGGCGTTAAAGAATTACTTGAAAGAACAGGGCATAACGCTTCAAGATCTGCTTAGCTCGATGGATGAGGACAAAGAGGGCATAATGGAGGCTCTTCGTAAAAGAGTCTATCTCACGGAGGACCAGAGTAGAATTCTCGAGGAGAAACTTACAAGCAAGGAGTTAAATCTTCTGCTGTTCGTTATACAAGCCTTCTACATTCTCAATCCATCTGGAATGTATAGGGACTTCATAATTGAGCCTACGAGAGAGGACGTTATGTACGGTGACAAAGCGACGTTTGAAGGGTGCAAGTTGATCCTTAAGGCTCTGAGAATCTCGACTGAGGGTCTTGACACGTAAGTGGCATACGCAGTGGCTATGTTCACCTAATCTCTATTATGTCTCCATCTTTGAGGACATGAGACGCCCCGACTCTCTGTCCAGGATACTTCGCGCTTGGACCCCATATGCGGGCATGTCTAAACTCCTTATAGAGCTTGCTATGAAGCCTCCTCGCAGCTTCAATAACGGTGGCGCCTTCATTTATTACTAGGGGCCTGTGCGAGGGCTTTTTCTCGCCTGGCTCTTTAGGATAAACCCGTATTATTCTAAGCATCTGGAAGATGTAATCTCCTATCCTGGTGAGGCCTTCTCCATTCCTGCATGAAACTGGTATTAAAGGAATCTTTAGGTTGGTCATGAATCTTTTCAATCTGGCGAGGTTTTCCCCGGCTCCCTCCGCATCCATCTTGTTCGCTATTAGGATTGTCGGTTTATATACTAGGCTTGAGAATAGAGATTCTTCGAGTGTTTCGAGCGTAACTTTCCCCCTTATCCTGATAAGGGCGGAGTTTATCCTATAGCTGGATAATAGCCTCCTAACATCTTCTAGGGTGCAGTCTACAAATGATCCTGTTCCCACTACTTGCAAGCCCGCGCCTGAGATTCTTCTTATAACTTCCACTTCTCCCTCCGGCTTCTCAATCATTATCCCCGCATTCTCAAGCTCTGAACGAAGCATTACAAAGTCTCCTACCGGATCCGTTGAGAGATCAACCATTAAGATCAATCCGTCAGCGTTTCTTGCAAGCCCTAAGATCTGCGGCCCATTCATTTTTCCCTCAGATGCTCCCTTAATCAGTGCGGGCGCCTCGACTAGCTGAAACTGTATGTCTTGATAGGACATCATCCCCACGATTGGCTTCTTTGTCATGAAATACACCGGACTTACCTGGGCCTTCGCGCTTGTTAATGATGTTAACAGACTGCTTCTTCCAGCGTTAGTCGGTCCAAGTATGATTATTTGTCCAGCTCCCTCTTTTGGAACAGAGAATCCCCCATATCCGCCTCTTTTCCGTGACCTTTGTCTCTCTAGTTCTCTCTCGAGAATAGCTATTCTACGTCTAACATTAGCTAGTAAGTTGCTTGTCCCTTTATGTTTCGGAACGAGTGAGATGAACTCTCTCATGAGCCTTATCTTTTCTGGGATGGATCTGCACGCTACTACCTCAGCCCACTTAGCCTTAGCCTCTGCGGGTAGATTCGTAACCACCCTTTACCCCATCTCCCAAAGAATCCCGCCGATATCACTCTTACATATCTTTCGAGCAGCCTATAATTTAGGTTTCTTTCGCTATTCCGATCTTCGTAGCGTATGAGTCTCTTCCTTTTTAATGTTCCATTCTGACTCCTTCGCCTATTTCGGAAATCCATCCTTCCTTAGCGCCAGCTTTGATGCATTCCTCAATAACTCTTCTGCCGACTTTCTCGTCCCTAACGAGTGCTATTATGCTTCCACCCATTCCAGCTCCGGAGAGCTTCGCTCCGTAGGCTCCAGCATTTAAGGCGGCATTACAGATCTCATCGAGTTCTGGAAGACTTACGTCGTATAAATCTCTTAGAAGCGAGTGTTGTTCATTCATTACTTCTCCCAGAATCATGTAGCTCCGCTCAATGCCAGCTGAGGCCTTTATTTTACGCCATCTCCTCTCGCCGAGCATTTCCGCCCCTTCCTTATCGCTTATGCCTTCCCCGCGGAGGATCCTTAATGCGAATTCAGTCCACTTATTCATTCTGAGAGTGAAGATTATTCGCTTTCTGGCATCATCGTCGAGAATTGAGAGATAATTCTCCAAGTCTTCTTCGCTCAGCTTCTCCCAGCGGGGTTCATCAAATCTATAGCCCAGAAGCCTCTTTAGCTCTTCTGGAACCTCATCGCTTTTCATCAGCGCCTTAAGCCCCCTATTAATCTCGTCCTGCCTCTTTGGATGTATATCGGCTGTTGAGTGTCTGATGCCCGAGTCAACAATTGCGAATGTTAATTCTCTAAAAGGGAGGGGTTCAACCCTATACGGAGGTTTGCACTCAAGCTTTATTATTCCTCCGAAGGCTACTCCATACTGATCCAGCCTACCGCATGGTATCCCGGCCTCTAGGTTTTCTGCTGCGAACCCTATCTCGGCCAGCTCTTTCTTTCCAAGATTCAATTTGCAAGCTATATTTAGCAGGTGTGCGAAGCCGACTTCTAGAGCTGCGCTGCTTGAAAGTCCGGAACCTATCGGTATCTCGCTCTTAATCGTTACGTTCATGCCGCGTAGTCTCTCCGAGAAGCCGCGTTTAACCAGCACGTTTATCACTCCACGTAGATAGTTCCCGAAGAATTTTCCGCCGAGCATAGGATTCACCCCGATCTCGAATGAGTCGACTGAGGATTCGCCGCGTTCCTCGAGGTCGAGAGATCTTACATGGATCTTCCTGTTATCTGTGACTTCTCCGTAGAGATACATTCGGAGATTGATGGCAACGGGCACGACTGGTAATCCTTTATAGTCTTGATGCGTGTTGAGGAAATCAGCGCGTCCCGGAGAGGATACAACTATACGCATCCTTTAAAATCCTCATTAAGTGGATTAATGCTCAGCTCGTTCATCGCATATTCATCTTCCTTAGAAGATTCAGCAGTATGTCAGGCCTATTCGTTCCAATCGAGTCTACGCCGAGCTTTATCATCCTCATCATCTCTTTCGGCTCATCTGGATTCCACACTTCAATCTCCAACCCCATCTCATGGGCGTGCCTGACGAGTTCGGCGTCAACGTTTCGATAATAAACATGAATAGCCTTAGAGTATACGTTTAAGGCCTTTCTGCAGATGTCTCCTTCAACATTGAAGAAGAGAGCTCCTGTTCTCAGCTCCGGATTAAAATCATGCGCCCTTCTGAGTAAGTCATGTATGAAAGAAGTTATGATGACTTCTCCCTCGGCATTCTCCCTCTCTATCAGCCTTAGAGTGGAGCCGGTTGCTTCAGGAACCTTAAGCTCAATCTGCAGCTCAACCTTGCCCCTGGTGATTTCCAGAACCTCTTCTAAAGTCGGTACTTTCTCACCTTTTCCGGCATTAAGTTTTCTGATCTCGTCGAGTGTTAATTCATTCACGTATCCATGTCCATTAGTTGTTCTGTCAACAGTCTCATCGTGGATGACTACGAGGCGCCCGTCCCTCGTAACGCGGACATCAATCTCAACTCTGTCAACGCCCAGATCGATAGCTCTTCGAATGGATCTGAGAGTATTTTCCGGCTCTAAACCAGCTGCTCCTCTATGCCCAGTTACCTTAATCATGGCATGTTCCTCAACCTTCGTATGTACAACGTGATTAAAGCGGTTTCCTCTGTTTCCTAAGCTATTCTTTCCCCCGGATTATTATTGGATTCGTCCATGCTCTTCTTCCTTTTTCGTCCTCAATCTCTATCCTCACGTAGCTCTCGCTTCCTTTCATCACGTATGCTGCCTCAGTTAAGGGTTTATTATAGGCGAAAAATCTCTTTCCAAGTCCATTCCTAGATATGAAGCTGATGACACGTGCAGGTGATGACTTAACGCGTATAATCTCATCCTCAACTTGGAGGCCCCGTATCTCTGGGCCCATAGTTGAGTAGAAGAGTCCCTTTCTGAGGCTTTCCATGAGTGATTCTGAGTTTTTCTCTTTAACTTTAACCATTATCCATCCCTTATATGCGTCTGAGGGTCTCCTATAGGGAATCAAGCCTCCTGCATGTATGTCGTCAACGGCGAATCCGTATGTTATCCTCCCCTTGGAAAGAAGAATGTCCCAGTGAACATTGGCGTATCCTTTGGCGACGGATATCTCACATGTTGCATTGTAGACTTCTATCCCTAAGCATCCCTTTATATTCTCCAAGTCTTCGATTGTTAATGAGCTCCAGTATGGATGCGCTACGATTACCTCTCCTCCCTGGCTTTCAGCCTCTTTTATTACCTCTTCCGGATCTTTAGCTTCAATTTCCCTCTTTATATTGAACGCTACTAGGTGGAGCTTTCCGATGCTGACTTCCTCTCCGGGAAGAAGTATGATTCCTTCATGTTCAAGGCTCTCAACATCGGTTAGCTTATCATGGTCGGTTATCGATAGAAAATCGTACCCGCCTGTCTTGTATAGCAGAACTAGTTGGGAAGGAGTTAATAGTCCATCGGAGTTTGTCGTATGTGAATGAAGGTTTCCTTTCATCCATAATCCTTCAGCACGGAATGGATTGGGAAATAATACTTGGTTCATGAGAAACCATAATTATCGGAGAAATATTTAAGTACGTTCCCCGTTTCTGAGGCACGTTTTAATAAGAGATGCCTCCCAATTGAAGAAGGGAGGAGGCGAACGTTGAGTAGGGAACATACAAAGCGTCTTGGCGAGTTTTTAAGAGTTAATGAAAACGGCCATTTGGAGATTGATGGTCTCGATACTGTTCGTCTGGCGGAGACTTATGGAACTCCCCTCTTTGTATATAGCGAGAGAACTATTCGATCTAACTATAAGCGTCTCTATGACACGCTTAGAAGATTTTATCCTAGATTTCAGATCCACTTTTCAGTTAAAGCCAACATTAGTCCTTCCCTTCTCAAGGTCTTACAGACTGAGGGGGCGGGAGCCGATGTCGGCAGCTCCGGCGAGCTCTACGTAGCCCTGCTGGTCGGCATAGATCCTTCAAGGATAACATGCAACGGACCTAACAAATCGGAAGAGTTTATCATGGAAGCCGTTAAATCAGGATCGTTGCTGTGCGTAGATAACATGGATGAGCTGGAGTTGATAAGCAAGGTTTCAAAGAGGCTCAATGAGTCTGCAAAGGTCTTAGTAAGAGTTAAACCTCTCTCGCCAAGGATGACGAGGGACATATACTATCATGTCAAAGAGAGCAAGTTTGGGATGCCATTCGAAATAGCCTATGAAGCATTCAAGAAAGCGCTTGGGACAAAAAATGTGGAACCCGTCGGGCTGCATTTTCATATAGGAACTCAGATCCTCGGAGCTGACAAGGCCATAGCGGCGGCGGAGACTATGGAGTTTGCTGCTAAGCTAAAAGAGAATCTTGGAGTGAATATTGAGTTTCTCGACGTTGGCGGAGGATTGCCGGTGACTAGGCCCTACGGCTACGGGATGGGCTACGGAACTGATGCTTGGAAAGAGACGCTTAAGCATGAAGTCTCCCTTGAGAAGCATATTGAAGATATGGCGTCAGCGGTCAAGGAGAAATGTGAAGAGCATGGCTTAGCTGAACCTACGATAATCGTGGAGCCTGGAAGATATTTGCTCGCAACCGCCGGAATACTGTTGTGCAGGATCTGCAAGATTAAGAGAGAGCCTGGAGCCCAAAAAAGAATAATGGTAGATGCAAACGTGAATATCATGCCTTATGTCAGATACAAATTCTATTTTCACCCTGTTATAGCGAACAAGGCCGCCGAACCGCTGGAAGAGAAGGTTTGGATCTGCGGTAACTTATGTAGCTGGGATTTTGAGGGTCTCTACAAAGACGTTGAGGTTCCGAGGGTTGAGCGTGGAGATATCCTGGCATTCCTAGATGTGGGAGCCTACGCGGAAACGTGGGCCGATCAGTGGATGGGCTTTCCTAGACCAGCAGCCATCCTAGCTAATGGAGGAGACGCAGAAATAATCAGAGAGAGGGAAACTATTCAAGACCTAATCGCCAAGTACAGAATACCATCTCGGCTCCTAACCTGCAGAAGCGGCTACGAAGTCTAGGGTGACGAAAATAACTCTCGTTTCAACCCTGCCATTCTCAGATTAGTTTAAGAAACCGCATAGCTAAAATAAACCTAAATAAGCTCATGTAGGTTAGGTTAGAATTAGACTCATGAGTTGCGTGGTGAATCAGTTGCCGATAACCAAGGTTAAGGAATATCTGGAGGATAAGGGGGTTAGTGTGGCTAAGAGAGGCTCCGGCGAATTAGTTGCCTCGGCGAAGATGCTGATAGATCCGAAGCAACCCTTAATAAGCGATTTTAAGTTTGCGGCAGACACGGCTCAAAATAAGGCTTTGAGAGAAGCGGTTAATGGAGTAAATAAGGCTCTTGAAGAGGGCTTAAAGTTACTAGTAAAATCTAATATTAAAGCGGTAAAAGAAGTTATCTCAAAGATTGAAGGCTCTAATATACCTGTTCTCTTCCTGAGCGATCACGAATATGTTTTGGACTTGTTTACTGAGGGAGATGAGAAGGCTATTAGGGTTGACGTTAACATTTACGATGAGATTAAAGAGGATAGAAATGGCCTTCCAATTCTCTATGCAGTATCTCTCTTCACCGAGTTCTGCCGTCTTTCCGGACTTGAAGAGACTGATTCACTCGTAAAGACGGTTGAATTCTACGAGAACCTCGAGGAAGGTCAAGTTCTTATACTTAAGCGTATCCTTTCCGGAAGGAGCGTCGATGCAGGTAATATCTTTCTCAGGTTTCTTGAAGACTCGGCTGGAAAGTCAGAGAAAGAGAAGCGTAGATTGGCGTCTTGGTTGAGAAGTCGAACATTAATAGAGCTGCCATATGATGCTGAGAAAGTCAGGGCAGCCCTGCTTGAGGAGAAGGATCTAGCATCGCTTAGAAGAAGAGTATACAATATAATCAGAGAGACTTACCATGAACCTCTAGATTCTGCTAATGCTGAACGTGTAGCGGACATGCTTCATGAGAAGGGTGTCCGCTTAGTTTCAGGAAGGTTCAGCAGGGCCTTCTATATAGAAGCGCTCATGCTCGCAAACTCTAAGGTTCTGGAATGCAAGCATATACGTCCGGCAATAGACTCCCTCGAGGATACGTTTAGAAGCCTAAGATTTGCCTTTGAAACTGAATATCTGAAAAAGAAGAATTTTGGTTTTGAAGTGTTAAATGGAGAAATGCAGAGAATCATAAATCTCAAAGCGGAGAATATTGTTCCTGAAGCTCGATGCGAAGGAGCTATTGAGAAATTAAAGAAGAGCATCAGGGACCTGGAATCATCAATTATGGAAACATTGGATAGTGTTCAGTCTGCAGAAGGACGGAGAATCGCTGAGGAAAGGAGAAAAACAGGAGGCTCCAGTCCAACATGGGAGCAGATAAGTAAGGATCGAGACGAAGCGATAAGGAAGATCAACCTTTTACGCGAGGCCATTTCTCATCTTGAAAGCGCCGTCTATGAAGCTCCAAAGATTGATCCCGCATTTATAGTCTTCTTCCAGAGAATCTCAAGCACGGGATCAATCAACATCGGCACCCTAAATGAGCTCATGGATCCATTCTTCGGCGAGGATGAGGAAGTTCATGAATTGATCAGGGAGGGGGGTCATAACCTCTACATAACTCCCAACCTCCGTGCCTGGCTGAGAAAGTGCGATGATTGGGTTGAAGCGTTGCCAGCTTACTGCGCATATCGAATAGTTCCTGTTGAAGGCGGCAAATATAGAGTTGAAGTCTGGGTTCAGCGTTCAATGCTGGAGGAGATGTTCAGACGGCATGCTGAGGACTGGGCACTTAACATCGAGGAGGTTATGGATCTCGAACATATCTCAATTGCAAGAGAAATTCTGGTAGACTTGCTTAAATTGAGGGGAGAAGCTGAGAGAGTTGCTGAAGAATATCATTTAAGTCCAGAGGAAGCCGTCAGAAAGGTAGTTATGGATCATAACTTAGCCAACGAGGTTGCTAACCTAGCCGCTCTCGTCGAGGCCACATACTTCAATTTATGCGTTGAGGTGGCGAAGAGGCAAAGCCGCGATAGAACAAATAGAATGAGGGCCCTAATGATGATTATACAGGAAGACAAGAGCGAAGACAACTTAGTCGCAAACGTTCTTGAGGAGATAAGATCCAAACAGGCTTCTCCATCTATGATTTTGAGATCAGCCATCAAAAGGCATGGATTAAAAGATAGAGCGGAGAAGCTGAGAAGGTTAGCCTACAAGAGAAGAAGGAATATCCCGAGTGTTCATGTGCTTACTACGCTTGGCCCCGGCGAGACTCAGATCAACGTTAGAAACTGGCTTGAGGAGACGATGGCCCTCTTTAACGTCTCAAGATTTTATGGTTTAGAGGAGAAGGTGCGGAGGAGGGTTGAAGATTACAGGAAGAGATTCGTGGCCATCGGTCGGAAGCTCATTAAGGAACTCGATATAGAGGGAGACCTCTTTCAGATAATGAGGGATGAAGGTCTCCAGATAGGAAACGAGGAGGATGAGGCTAAGGGAATACTTAAGCTCCTATCTTCATATCCCGAAGTTGCGTTGGAGGCATCTAAGATTGCCCTCTTAATTGAGCATGAAGAGAAGACTGGTTTAAGAAGCAGAAACCTCGAAAAGGCTGAGGAGCCGAGTTTAGTTCTCAAATACATTAAGGAGCATCCGGAGCTTGAAGATTACGCTATTGAAAAGGTGGTTACGCATAATAAGCTCGAAGGCAAGGCTAGGTCGTATGCGGAAAAGAACGGAGTATCCCTGGATGAGGCCGCGAAGGCCGTTGTAGATTCGGATCCAGTATATTCTGCTGAGAAAGAGAGTTACATGCTGTCTGAGGCTAGACAGAAGGTTCTTGAGTCACTCGGTTTGGCGGAGGATGTTTGGAAGTACCTAAGGTGGCGTCTTGATAGAACATTAGCGATGGTGACTGCTAGGAGAGAGATAATAGCCGAGAATAATCTTTCTCACGAGCTCAACAATCCGAGATTCCGGTATGACGCTGCTGGACCATACAAAAAGTTTAATCTTCTGTATACTCCGAGTAGGGTTGATCTTGGACCGGAAGAGGTTCGCAGCGTAAGAGATGTTCCGAAGTGGGTTGGAGGATGCGACAGGGAATCCCTTAACGCCGGGAAATCCCTTTACGGCCTTTATAACAGAGCCGGAGTAACAGCCGTTGAGGCTCCAGATTTAGCTGAGTTCCTTAAAGTTGGAGAGAACTCCTTCTCTAGGGGAGGAGTCTTTTATCTCTCGTTAATAGCCGGCACCAACATTGACGCCCTCGGAATCGGAGACTTCGAGTTCTTTAGGGATCAATGGAACATGAGAGGCGACAGGATAGTTCTGCCTACCGGCGAGACTTACGGAGGCTTCTGCGTGCCCAAAGAATTCTCATTGTTAAATGCTATAATCCTCGCCGCTGTGAACGAGAAGACCTCTGATGAAGTGATGGATGCTTTTGGCATACCTAAAGAGATAAGATCTAAAGTGCTTAAGGACCTCCGCAAAGTTCTCAGGATGAAACTTGACTGTGAGGATGATGTTGAATGGGAGGAGAAAGCAAGAGAGTATTTAGCCGATAAATATAAAGAGTACTTCTCCATTCTCGGGCATCCAGCCTACATCTCGAGGCTTCCGCAACTGGCGAGAACCCTCGAGAAGATAGGCGTCCTCGTCGTAAGAGATGAGAAGGAGCGAAGGGATCAGTATCGCCTTACAACGTGGGTTAATAAGAAGATGCTTGGACTTGAGGAAGTCAACAGGATAGGCCCGTTCAGGAAGGTTTACTTGATAAGGCAGCTTATTAAAGAGGCTAGAAGGAGGAACCCTAACGTTGCTTCCGACGATGAAATAATCGGAGTTATGTCCGTTTCATATAAGGAGGGCGGTCGGAAGGACGGTAAAGAGATACCTATCTCGGATGTGAGGTTCAGCGCCGGATGTAGAAAGCTTGAGATTTACGCTGGAACAGCCTACGATCACCTGCTGAAAGATATTGATCCTGAAGGCAGAGAGATAATACTAGAGATGTTTAAGGACTTCAAGCCGCCGGCTGACATAAGAGTTGTGGGAACATGTACAAGTACGGATGTCCTCAATTATGTGCCTAGGTCAGGACTGAATGAGGTCAAGGAATGGGTTTATAATAGGCTTCTTCAAGCAGGCTTAACCGATCTGCTTATCACCTCCAACTCAATCGTTTATGGCGGAGATCTCAAACGTTGGGTGGGAATAAAGGATCTGCCCGAGAAGGAGAGGGAGGAGCTCATAAGGGAGATTGGGGGAAAGATTCATCTTCTCGTGCTGGAGAAGAGGGGAATCTACAGAACCTATGAGGAGGCTATTGAAGGAGTTGATTTTATAGATCTTGGAATCCCAGATCCCCAACTACTAGATCTCATTGATAACTTGCCTAAGATGCTCTATTTAATGCGTAAAGGCCGTCCCAACAGCGCCTTGGTCTTCGCTGACGGAACATCCGGAGCGAGGAGAAGAACATTCTCCTTCCGCTATGCCAACAGCAAAAGAAAAGTTAAGGAGCTCTTCGCGCTGGATGAGAACGCGGTCTATGGAGCCCTAGGGCTAGGGCGGGAGACTATTGAGGCGTGGCGTCGCGAAATGATCAGGGACCGCGAGAATGCTGATGCCTTATATAAAGCGCTGGTTGAGGGCAGAGTTGATGAGGCGAAAAGAATCTACAAGAAGATAATTGAGGAGGCTATATTCGACGGGAGAGCTGAAGAGGCCATAGAGGAGGAGATAGCCGCTAAAAAGTTCAATGTTCCAAGAGATATCCAGAGATCATACAGTTACGTATCAAAAGCTTTCGGAAAGCTGAAGATGGGGCTGCCGCTGAAAAAGCTTGATTTTGGAACATGGCTGATTATCGGAGGCATGTATATCGTTAACGGAAAGATGAGTATGGAAGAGCTGGATTCCTTCCGGAAGAGATTTGAAGAGGCTGTATCTTCCCTGCCTGAGGATGAAAAGTCCAGTGTGGAGGGCTTCACCAAGGAAGAGGTTGATGACATCATAAAGCTCTTCATTAGGCCTAAATATGTGCCTCCGCCCTTAGCAGAGTACCGTGAAGTTAAAACTGGAATCTCAGGCTCCCTGAAGGCCGTTGAAGAGAAGGTCTCATTACTGGCTAGGAGGGAGGCACGTCGGAGACAAGCCATGAGAGCCGAGGCTCTGAGGCGAAGAATGCGCGGCTTCTCCCTAGCTGAGAAAGAGGTCTCAGAGGCTCTCAAGAGAGGAGATATGAGCTTCATCTATTCAAGGGCTATGAATGTGCTTGGAGACGCTAAGGATGAGATATCGCAGGAGAAGTTTGGGGCCTTCTTAGCCTGGACGCGTGGCATGTTCAGCCTTCTCATTAAGGCTCTAAATCCAGGGGAGGAGCATAAAAAGAGGATTGAGAAGAGCGTTGAGGATTTACTTAACGGTGGAGAGATAAGTCTGGATCTATACAAGAGGCTCGCCTCAGAAACCGTGAAGATGGCTGAACTCGCTCGCGGCGATAAATCTATTCTCGAAGATGTTGCCAAGGCTCTTGAGCTCCTAGACATCTCTCTTCTTCTAGAGAGGACGATGGATGTTGATGACCCCAACAGTATGATCATCGAGCTTGCGAGATTCTTCGATGTTACGATTAACAATCATATCTTCGATTATATTCCGTATCATTATCATAGACAGAGAGGCGTCGCCTTCGAGTGTCTAAGTAGGAAGGAGAAGATAGCGTTAGCTAAGAGAAGGCATAGATGGCTATACACGAGATGTAGGCACCTCATAGTTACGAAGACTAAGATGAAAGATTTAGGGCCTGCCTACTGGGATGCGTGGCTGGGAGATGCGGATAGAGACGTTATGGGAATAGGAATAAACCTTGAGGATGAGGATGAAAGATTCTGGTTCAGCTACGCTAGGCTTAGGGACGCTGTTGTTCTGCTTCATGAAGGCTATCCGCTACCCGAGATCTTCATCAACCTTGATCCTTCCGCCTTGAAGTGTGATGAAAGAACGAATGTTGTCATCATTTATCCGCATGGAAACACAACTGTCCCCGTAGCCCTAGAGCAAAATCCAAAGCTCAGCAAAGAGAGGTCTGTTAATCTCTTCTTAACGGCGTTCCCGAAGATTGTAGAGAATGAGAAGACGGGACTTAAGGTTCTCCATGTCTTCGACGGATTCACATTTCTCTCTCGAGAAGATTATCTCTCAGCTCTTCTCGCTTCGGGTCTTAGCAGAGAGGAAGCTGAGAAAAGAGTCTCAAAGATAAATTCGAATGGAGTCTTAGCCCTCTTCAAATTCAGCAGGCCGATAATTGCCCATGGAATATTCTTCCACTTCACCCATCCATTAAGACCTGAAATCGAATTTGTAAGAGCTCCTATAATTCAGCCTCTCGTATGGGAAGCTGCCACCTATCTGAAGTGTAAGCTACCTGAGATGTTGAAGGGAAGCGGTGTTAGGACCGCTGATCAATTCAACTGGTACATGAACCAGACCTTAAACATGTCTATGTCTGAGGCCAAAGACGAGATTAGGAAGAGACTGATCGAATTCACAAAGGCTTATGACACGGTGATAATCAAACCGGAGAAGGAGTCCGGAGGCCGCAACGCAAAGGTGATTCAGATCCGCAGAAGCGGCAAGGTTATTAATGAGAACCTCGAAGAAGCCGTTAATCTAATCTATGAGCTTTCGAAGAGCGACAACGTTGTGATTCAAGAGTTCTTACAGTCACATGTTAGGAGACTGTATACCAGAGAGTTCCTCGAGAACCTTGTTGAGAGATTTGCTAAGATAGGAGTTCCGGTGAGGCTTTACAGAGATCCTCAAACGCCGCTTTTCTCATACTTCAGGCAGATACTCGTGCTTGGAAAGAAGGGATACGAGATATCTCATCATATCACCGTTATCAGTACAAGCGGAGTTGCCAATGTCGGCCAAGGAGGCTTGCTGTATGAATACACCGACGACATAATAAATCCAAAATATAGAGAGGACTTGAGGCGGGAAATAACGAAGGCTGCTTATAGATCAATGGAGGCTCAGAGACGTTACCTCAAAACCCACTGGAAGGAGATCATAGATGATTATCTAGAGATCCATCCCGAATTTGCTAAGAGGCTCAAATTTAGAATCATAAAGGACCTAACAGGCTTCGACAACAGAGACATTCCATATGAGATGGGCGACTTCATGCCCGTGTTTCTCGTAGATGAAAATGACAATCTTGTTCGTATCTATGACGAAGATACTGAAAGGCTAATTCCGCTCTATGATGAGAATGGTAAGCCTACGCCAGTCGAGATATACGATGAGAATGGTAAGCCTATTCCGAGGGTTGATGAGAACGGTAATCCCATCCCGATACGCCTCTTCGATGAGAAGGGAAGAAAGATACCTCTCTTCGACTCTAAAGGAAGACAGATAAGTTCTCTCATAGTCTACAAAATAGAAGCTAATCCGGGCGCTGGCTTATGGAAGCCACATAATGATCAGCTTCCTCCGCATAGAAAGGGCGAAGGCGTATACATCATATTTAGCCGCCTTGGAGAGAGAGCCTCGATTTATAAGAGAAAGCTCGAGGATATCTTCAGGAATGCTGGCGTAAGACTCGTTGAGGGGAAGCCTACGGCGCCGGCAACCTATCTATCCAGCGGAAATTATGAGGCAACACAACAATAATATTATTTCTTCGGGGCAGTGTCGATGTGAGCGAGAAAGATGTTAAAGGCGACTTAAGCATAGCTTTGCAGAGACACTTGGAGAAGCGCATTATTAATGGGCTTGAACTCCGGGAGATCTGGGCTTTAAAAAGGGAAGCAACGGATCCTTCAGGATCAAACCTCCTAAAGCAGCATTTCATAAATATCCTGTACGATGATAAGAGGCTTCTCAGGGAGAAGTTCAAGAAAAAACTGGATTTAGATAAGGCTTTTTCGAACTCAAGATTCATAGAAAGAATCGCGGAAGTTGCTGTTGAACGGATTCGATGCTGGCCTGAGGCGCCTCTCCTCAGAATCAGGCCTGAAGCCCTAAGCGGCGTAGAGGCCAAAAGGATGCTTCAAGGATTAAACTTTGGAATAATCTACGGGGCTGAATCCATACTTTTTCAAGACACAATCCTCGCGTATCAGACGGACGAAGCATGTTCTAGGCTTGGAGAATCAAAGATCAACGTTCTAGGAGTACACTATGACTGGCTGACTGATGACGGGAGAGCCCTTAGGAGCATGCTGGTAGATAGTTCCTGGAGGGTTATGGAGGTTGGGTTTGAAGAACCCGTCAGGCTGAGTATAATTCAGGTTCTACATCTTCCTTCAGTTGGCGAAAAAGAGATTCACAGGAAGATATCCAACCTCTTCGAATCATTAAAGATTCCTCAAGTAAATCCGTATAGTTCATCACAGAGAGCCGATGACAAGTTCTTGACGCATAGACTATGGAGTGGAATAGATGACGAGATTAAGTCTCCCTTGTATGCTCTCATTCCGAGAGGAAAGAGCCTTGAAGAGGCATCGGATCTTCTGCTAAGCTTTGCGAGAAAGATCGGTGAGGCTAGGGGAAGAAGGCGAGTAAATGTTTTCGTTCAGCCGAACACCGGCACTGAAGGGAGACAGGTTGAAAGATTCACTATTGATACGTCAATGAAGCGTATCGAAGGAGGCAGCGACATCGCAAACCATCTGGCTACGATCCTTAAAGGCGACGACGCCCTCCTGAGGGAGGAGCGTGGAAACGTCATTTTTAAGAGACCATCTGAACCGTTAACATCCTTTCGATATATCAGCTTCAGAGTTAACGTCGCTTGGGATGGCTCTAGATTCGTGGCTGAGTCAGGCTACGCTCAGATCTCAGAGGGTCCCTCATCCCCCGTGGCTTCTAGAAGTCGAGGCGGAGAGATAATAAGCCTTAATGAGGCCTTCAGAAACCTGTACTACCGTGACTGTGGAGGATTATCCAGATTAAAGCCTAATCTGAATCTTATCTCAATGATTAAAAGAACCAGTGAGGCTGCGGCTGAAAAATTAAATGTTGAATTGTCTCCGGAAGATTATCTCAAGATGGTCGGAATAGACTTTCTACTCGAGGTCGAAGGCAAAGATGTTAAGCCAGTTCTTCTAGAAGCCAACCCGAGACCAGCAGGCCTAACATTCTCCGTCAGCCTAAATGAAGCCCTAAATAACCACCCTAGACTCATGATCAGCCACGCTATCTTCAACTATATACGTTCAGCATATCTAAAGATCGAAAAATAGATACTTGCATCTCACTTGAATACCCTTTAAATTCTCGTTGAGAAGGATTATTAAGGAGTAGGGGCTGTACAGGCTTGTAAGGGGGAAATCGTTGATCAAGAAGGAATTTTTATGCTATGCCCTATCTTTGGCCATTCTTATCTCGCTTCCTTACAGTGTATCTTTCTTAAATGGAAAGAACTTGGGGAGATCGGAGCTTAGGATGCGCAGGGGAATAAATATTGGGAACGCGCTTGAGGCTCCAAAGGAGGGGCAGTGGGGAGTAATCATCAAGGATGAATATTTCAAGATTATTAGGGAAGCAGGATTCGACACGGTTAGGATACCTATAAGATGGTCAGCCCATGCAGGGGATAAGCCGCCATATAGGATTGATGATGAGTTCTTTAGTAGGATCGATTGGGTTGTGAATAAGTCCTTGGAGAAGGGGCTCATCACAATAATAAACATTCACCACTATGAGGAGTTAATGGAGGATCCGATGGGGCATAGGGAACGCTTCCTATCCCTGTGGAGGCAGATATCTAACCACTACAAAGATTACCCAGAGAATCTATACTTTGAACTTCTAAATGAGCCGCATGGGAGATTAACCAGCAAGATATGGAATGATCTTCTCGCAGAGGCGATAAAGATTATTAGAGAAACAAATCCGACAAGGAAGGTTATAGTTGGGCCGACAGACTGGAATAGCATCGATGGGCTTGAAGAGCTAGTAGTACCGGAACATGACAGAAATATAATCGTGACATTCCACTTCTACGCTCCATTCGAGTTTACACATCAGGGTGCTGAATGGGTTAGTCCATCTCCCCCGGTGGGAAAGAAGTGGCTTGGAACAGAGGCGGAGCGTAAGCAGATCACAAAACTGCTGGATGCGGCGGTTCAATGGTCAGAGAAGCATGGAAATATTCCCTTATTTCTGGGAGAGTTCGGGGCATATAGCAAGGCAGATATGGATTCTAGGGTTAGATGGACGTACTTCGTGGCTAGGGAGGCTGAAAAGAGAGGTATCCCGTGGTGCTACTGGGAGTTCTGCGCCGGATTTGGAGCCTACGACCCAAAAGAGAATAAGTGGAGGGAACCTCTCCTATACGCGTTAATTCCAAAACCAAACAAGTATTTCATCTCAGCCATAACGGACTATGGAAGCATCTCAGGAACCGGATGGTACGATGAAGGAACATATGCAACTATAAAACTGGACAGAACAGCCACCGGCTTCTTGGTCAGAAATGTCTTTGTCTTCTTTGATGGACTTAAACCGGAAGACAAAATCATCGATAAAGGAGTAATTCAAGTCTACGTTGATGGGCCGAGAGAGATAAGAGCGGTATGGAGAAAGGACTACACACAACTAGTACTAATAATGGCGGCGGCATGTATCGGATGCCTATTGCTCCTCCTATTAAGAAGAATGTCTTCTTAAAAAGGATTCATTTGAAGACTTGTATGCTGATTTTGTGTTTTTCTTAATATTTTGGCTTATTAAACCTAAAGATTCAAGTGATACTGAACATTTTCACGCTTTCTAGTCATCCTTATAAGAAGGATCATGATTGAGGTGCTGCCCGAAGGCTGGAAGGATTACTCTCAACTTTTCCACCGAAGATTGACTTAAAGTCCCTCTCCAAATCTTCAGCCCTGTAATGTATCGGGATTCTCTCGGAGGCGGCGACCTCGACCATCTTTGACAGGGATAGACCAGCCATACGAGAAGCCTTCCA
>JAGGZB010000091.1 GCA_021162225.1 Candidatus Bathyarchaeota archaeon
ATCCGAGCATGCCGCAGTGGTTGCAGTTGAAAACTGTGGCTACGCCTATAGATTTTTTCTTAGCCTTTGAGATCGCCTTTTTCATTGCTTTGTAGACTGCTACTTGCCCGAATCCCCAGCGTCCATCCACGATGTGAGCGAACTCGTTCTCCTTAACTATTTTAGGTTCTGTTTTAGGCTTAATCACCCCATTCTTTATGTAGTTGCAATATTCTATTGTTCGGAGGACTCCGTGACTGTCATGTCCGTAGAGGTTTGCCTGTATGAGGTTATCTACGACTATTCTGGCTTCTTCCTCGCTTGCTCCAGCCTTTAAGTATATGTTTTCGCAGAACTCTCTTAGGCGGTTTATAGGGATCTTCGGCATGCTTTAAACCCTTCACTAAATAACGGCTTGATGCTTGTTCAGAGTAGGCTGGCTGAGTCCAAGTCTAGGAACATAATTGTGTTTTTGTGTGTGCGGAGAATTGAAGCTGGGCACTCCTCGGAGACTGGGCCTTGAATTGTTCTTTTAATTGCTTGGGCCTTAGACTTTGCGGGGACGACGACTGAGATGAATTTAGCGCTTAGAATAACTGGTATCGTGATTGTTAAAGCCTTTTTGGGAACTTGCTCTATGCTTGCGAAACATCCGTCATTAACTTGTTGTTGGCGGCTAACCTCGTCTAGCTCAACAACCTTAACCATTAGGGGATCGTTGAAGTCGGCGACGTGGGGATCGTTGAAGGCTATATGCCCATTCTCTCCTATTCCTATACAAGCTATGTCTAGGCCGTTCTTCTTCAGTAGCTCGGCGTATCTCTGAGCTTCCTTTTCAAGGTCTTCGGCGTTTCCGTTGAGGTAGTAAACCCTTCCGGGATTAACTTTATTGAATAATCTTCTTCTTAAGAACTCTCCGAAGGCTTGGGGGGCATCGCTTGGGAGGCCAACGTACTCGTCTAGATGGAACGCGGTTACTTTTGACCAGTCGATTCCTTTGATTTTTGTTAATTCTGCTAGGAATTCTTCCTGTGAGGGGGCTGATGCAAAGACCATTGATACCCCGCCTTTTTCGGAGATAAACTCCTTCATCTTTTCTCCAACTGTTCTGGCGGCCGCTTTACCCATGCTTTGTCTGTCTCGATAAATCTTTACTAGTGCTTCTCCAGCCTTAAACTCTCTAACCAATCCTTCCTCTGTAACCATTTTTTAGACCTCTTCATAATCTTATGTGAATAATAGATTAAGTAATGTATGAGATATAATTTTCTTTTAAATAAAATGGGGGATTTGGGCTTTAGGCATGTTAAAGCTAGTTTCTGGATGTGTTGATTCCCTACGTGTATTCAAGCTCTTTCAGTTTTTCATGAACCATTCTATTATTGGATACTACGAGTTCTCCATCTAGGTAGAAATTGGCGGTTTTTATGCATATATCTATGTGCGAAGGAGCGTCATTCTTTGCGTCTCCGAAGCCGCAGTGCTTAGCTGCGCCGTTAAATGTGTTCCTTCCGAATCCAAGCATTAGGTTTCCGTAGTAGTCTTCCCAGTCCATTGCGCTGTCTATTACGTGTCCTCTCGTCCAGTTGGCTCTTGGATCCGTTCCCCAGCCTATATGAGAGATCATGTAGGAGCGATCATCATTCCATTTGGCGAACCATTCAGAGAGGAGCTTTGCTGAGGCTCCGCCTTCAATCTTAACTATGCGTCCATCCTTAATCGTGCATTCTATTGGCTCCGTAACCAGGCATAGATGGCATATGCCATCGCCAGGTCCTATGACCAGTTTACCGTTGAGGCTGTCCTCTATCGGTGCACATGACACTTGCCCGGCCGCTGCATTATCCCATCTGCCGGGCTCGTCGGCCATACCGTATTCGCAGTGAGCTTTTCTGCCCTTCTTTTCGCAGATTAGGTCTGTCCCATGCTCTGTTGTGACTCTGATGGTCTCGGCTGATTCGAGAAGCTCTGCACCCGCCCAGCTGAGCTTCTTTCTTTCATCTATCGGGAATAGTCTTCTGTGAACTTCCTCGTCTTGATGTATCGTTATGGCTCTGGCTCCGGATTTTAAAGCTTCCATTAACTCCTTTGAGAAGAGGGGGAAGTTCACTAGTAGATCGCTTTTCTTCATCATTTCGCTTATGCTTGGAGAATACTCTTCAAGGCTTACTCCGGTGCCGAAGAAGACGGCGTCCGGAACCTCGATGACTGTGCATTTTGCTCCTAGAAACTCGGCGGCGAGTCTGAGAGATGTGACATAACCCGGCGGTGGAACTCTAACTTTTCCAGGTCTTTTATCTTCGAATCCGGGGCAGGAGAGTATGAGGATTTTATCGCCTTCTTTGATACCTGACTTTTTAAGTATTTCTGAGACGAGAGTTACAAACGAGTTCAAAAAACTTCCCTCTGAAGGAGATGTCTTTGATCGCTGGATATATAAGGCTTGCGAGAAGGGACAGAAAAAGAAGAAGGGATTTAAGGATGAAATATGCTAATTCTTGGATGCTAGGCTTCCTCAATGTATCTTTTTAGTCTTTTAGCTGTTTCGATGAGCAGGTCTTCGGGCAGATTATGCCCTTTTATTATCTCTAGGGATACGTAGCCGTCGAAGTTGGTTGTCTTCATTTTTCTTGCTAATTTTAGCACGTTAACATTGCGTGGATCTAATACTTCGTCATGAACGTGAAAGTGTTTAATGTAGTCTTTAAC
>JAGGZB010000126.1 GCA_021162225.1 Candidatus Bathyarchaeota archaeon
GCCAAGGCTTGGTCATAGCAGCTATAACCGTTACTCCGGAAGCCACACGTACATTCTTTCTTCGCAGAACCTTGAGGAGCTTTGCTCTCTGCGACGCGCTTAGTCGACGGATTATCTCTGAATTGCTTGGAACATAGTTCAGTCTATACTTTTCAGCTATTTTCACCTTAACTCTATTAACATCTTCCCTTGAGGGATTCGGGATATCCATCAGACTTTCTATGATATCTTTGAAGACGCTGGATTCCATGGTTCTCATCTCATGAAATAAGAGGCTAAACTAAAAAGGTTTCTCAATCGCAAAGATACGTGATTGCAAACTCTATTGGCACGATCAATGTATCTCAACATCCTTTAAAGTGCCTAGTGTCTAAAAAATTTGACAAAAATCATTTTTACTTAAACTTGCGATTTAATATCGTTCAGCCATGCCCATCTCAGTATCAATCCTCGAGTATGAGCAAACTCTTTACGAGAATATAGACGATATATCAATATCTCCAGTCTTCGGCCACATCATAAAGATGATTAATACGGGAAAGATGGGATCGATACATTTAGATATTATGAGGCCGCCACTGATACCTAACAGAATAGTATTTCCAATTAAGCTCGTTGAGAAAATATGTGAAACGCTTCGAAGGAGGATTCCTTTATCTTTTCACCTTATGGTACCTGATCCAGTCATGATAATTGACGAAATGAACGAATTCATTCCCAAAGAGGATAGAATCAAGAGCTTTGTGACGATTCACAGAGAATCCTTCAGCTCAGAAAATGAGATTACAGACGCAGTAAAGCTCATAAAAGAGTACGGATACGGCAATGTTGGAGTCGGTCTCGACCTACCTACTCCTTGCAACGCGATCTCTGAAAGAACCGTGAGGACAGCCGATTTCATCCTTTTGATGACCGTACATATGGGTCGTGGTAGGCAGAAATACTCAGAGAAGGGTACGGAAAAAATAGATTACTTCTCTCGTAAATATCCAGAAAAACCAATATGGGTTGATGGAGGAATAAATCCGCATACGGCGCGTATTGCAGAAAAGGCTGGCGCGAGAACACTAGTTGTTGGTTCATTCATCACACTAAAGAAAAATCCAGTAGAGGGATTACTTGAATTGGCAAGCAGCATCAGCAAATAAGACAGGATGATTTAGCAGAAGTTACTTTTTGTACGGGATTAAGCATAGGAAAACCATCTTTTTCTTCCCCGTATTCTTGAAGTAGTGCTCAGCCCTAGGTGGAATAAATATAACGTATCCTTGAGAAACTTTTTGCTCCTTCCCCTCACAGAAGACTATTCCCTCCCCGCTTAGAATGAAGGATTCATGTTCCCAATCATGCGAATGCTTCGGCGTTTGACCTCCGGGATCAACCTCAAAGTATCTCATTGCAAAATTTTCAGCTCCATCCTTGCTGGAGATTAGCCATCTAACTCTAACACCCACAGCTCCGTCTTTAACTTCCTCGCTTGGAATTTCAGTGTAGTGGACAGCCTTAAACATGGACTCCTCCCTCACGGATACTTTAAGAGAAAAGAAGATTAAAATTATGCATTAAAAACGTTTTTAGGTTGCTGGATATGCGCAGCTATTCCAAACAAAAAATCTAAATGTTAAAGAAGCCACTTGAGCGGTATATCTTGATAAGTTATGCCATCTGGCAGGGTTCTTCGAATAGTTATTGGCAAAACTCCCTTTTCAAGCTCTTCTAATGCAATATCTATAGGATTTGTCGGAGCTTTAGAGAGCTTAATAAGTATAGGCGCGCCCATAGCTATTTGGAGAGCTCTAGCTCCAACTATCCGGGCCTTCTCGAACCTTGTAAGGCGCGGAGGCCCTATGTAGATTTTTCTTTTCACATCAGTCTCAGAACTTTTATTGGATGACATTTATGCATGCCTTGCTCAAAGTGTTATATAAACAGGAGGTCTCGAGGAGCAAGATCCAAACGTTAAAGTGAGCGTTAATAGGATGTGGCCACAAATTTAAAATCCCCATTTTTTGATGCAAAACTAAAAATCTTAATATAAATATAAATTTTACTAATTTTTGGTTCTGTTAACTTATTATTGGTATAACATCTCGTGGATAAAAGAAGTTGGCGAACGAAGTGAACCAATTTGTGCGGAGCGGAGCGAAGCGTGGCCGTATGTCCGCTGTTACACGCTGTCAGCGCTTTGATAATTTACTTTACTTTTTTATATATAATTCAATGTATCCACAGTTCTTGCAGGCATAAGCTATGATTTCTTTTTTGTCCTCTGGGCCATAAGTTAAAATCCCTTTTTTCCTCCTTTCTCGGTTTTCCAAAAGTGACAATCGTCTTGAGATGAATAGGATAAAGTCTTCCCTGTTCCATCTCGCCTCCACATTTTGGACATGTTTTAGTTTCTTCCATTTTTTCACCTCTTTCATAAAACTAATTATTTATTTTTTATTTTTCATCTCACTAACAATAAGTTAACAGAACCACTTCGGCATAGTCTCCGCAAACCTTAATATAACTTTTTTACATGCATTTTTAGGGTCTTAGCGATGCTGGAAGATCTGCAATTAACTGACATTATGATAATGTATGATAGAGACTTTGGAATCTCGATCTTCCAAAACTTTAGAGGATACAATAGCTTGTTAGATGATGCTGAATGGTTGCTTGAAAGAACTCATTGCAGATCTCGAGGTTTCTTAATACGTGTAGTCATGAAGGGGCAAAAAACGGGATTATGGATCGGAGAATACCTCTACGGAAAAAAAGGGATAGTTAGACAAGAGATTATCTTTCAAGGCTACGCTGGAAATATTAGCAAGGCAATTTTGGATTACGCGAGCGGAAGAATCTCCGAGGATGATCTTTTAAGAAGAATACGAATCGAAAACTTAAGAGAACTGAAAAGCAACGTAATCCGTGATTTTAAATACTACTATTGTCCCTCAAACCGCTTTCTCTATGAATGCTCCTATGTCGACGAGATATATTCAAGACTTGTGGAGAAATACGGTAGAGAAAAAAGGATTCCATACTCGCTTCTAGCGCGGGAGGTAGAGAAAATAAAACCATGCAGAGATGTGATTATATGTCCACTTGTCGCCTCCAACATATTCGAGAGGATTCTTAACTTAAACAGGGCTCTAAAGGCTAGGAGGATAGGTGAAATAAAATTTGTAACCCCAGATTTTGTGGAAATCGCCTAAAACGACTGTTCCTCACTTTAAATTCCTCATCACTCTATTAGCTTCCAGCAATGTTCGATTTATCTTCTTCCAATGGCTCCCTCGCCAATATATTTGTCCGCATTTTGGACATTCCCAAAACTCATCATAGAATTTAAGAGTTCCCGGAGGAACCTTTTCTCTAACTTTATCCTTAGAAACTGGGCGTATTCTGGCATTACATTTGGGACAACGAGAATTTTTCACATTTATCTCAAGATTTAGATTGAAGCGTTTGGCTACCGTGGCCAGTTTCTCAACTTCGCCATGTCCCTCAACGAGGAATGCAGATGCACCCTTAGATAACGCTCTTCGGAAAAGATCAGCGTCCCGCGTCAGTAAGATGCGATCCTCACGAATCGATATGTCGATGAGATCCTCGTCTTTTAGATCTCTAAAATACTTGACATCGTATCCTATCATTCTGAGCCAACGCGTAAGCTTCCCCAGCATTCCATCAGCTAGAAACTTCAAGTCAAGTATCCTCTTAGCGGATTATTTCTCCGGTTCCAGGTTTTCCAACAATCTCTCCTTCATCCATCACTAATCGTCCATTAACAAATGTCTTGATAACCCTTCCTTTAACAATTTTCCCATCGAACGGAGAGAACTTAGCCTTAGAATAAAACCTTGATGAATCGATCTTCCATTCTCTCTTGAAATCGACAACTATGAAGTCAGCGAAGCATCCTTCTCTTAAGCATCCTCTTTCCCTAATTCGGAAGATCTCCGACGGCCTCTTCGACATGAGCCTCACCATGCTGAGAAGAGATAAACGTCCATTATTAACCTGAGTTAACATTAATGGAACCATGGTTTCAAGCCCCGGAAAGCCAGTAGCCGCATCCCACACCGACTTTTTCATCTTTTCATACAAAGCGTGAGGAGCATGATCCGAAGATATTATATCGATAACGCCGCCTTTGAGAGCATGCCATAAAGCCTCCCGATCCGCCTCGGATCTTAGCGGAGGATTTGTCAGAGCAATAAAACCTTGAAGATCCATTTCACATTTAGACAGAAGCAGGTGATGAGGAGTGACTTCACATGTAATAGGGACGCCTTTCCTCTTAGCCGATGAAATTACATCTACAGACTTCCCAGCACTTACATGACAGATATGAATGTGAACACCGCTACCATAGGATATCTTTATAGCATGCTTTATCGCCTTAACCTCTGACTCAGCTGAGTGTGCCTCCGAGAACGCTGATACATCACATCTTCCATTTCTTTTCAGTTCTTCCATCTTAGATTCTAAAAAAGCTTTATCCTCTGCATGAATCAAGACAGGAACATCAAGCTTTGCTGCTTCTCCAAAAAATATTTTTAAAGATTCCTCATCTTCCGGACTAACTCCACCTATTTGCCTCGAAAAGAAAAACTTGAATCCCTTAGCGCCGAGTTCAACTATTTCCCTCATTTCCTCGAGTCTTTTTGGGAAAGCCGAATAGAAAGCTACGTTTACTATGGAATTCTTGGCGGCGATCTTCATGCGCTCAAGCAGGGAATCGAGGCTCATCGTAACCGGCACGTTATTCGGCATATCTAATACTGTTGTAACTCCTCCAGAGGCAGCAGCACATGTTCCTGTGAAGAAATTCTCTTTGTAACTCAGGTCTTGATCTCTCAGATGCACATGCGCATCAATAACTCCCGGAAGCACAAAGTTACCCTTTAGATTTAGGCTTTCACAAGCAGGCGGCAAGTTGACTTCTTTAGAAACTTTTACGATTCGTCCATCATTAACTGCTAAGCCAGCTTCCACTATTCTATTTGGCAGACATATTCTTGCGTTCTTGAGAACTAGATCTACAAGCATCGTCTATGACTCCAGAAAAAAATTTAGCTCATAAGCTAATAAGATTATCCGGAAATCTAATTAAGAAGCCATAATGAAAAAATAATCATTTACACTCTACAAAAAGCCCTTAGTTCATCTACAACTCAGTCCTTCTCATCTCTCTACATTCTTCACAGAGAAAACTTCCCTCAACTTCTCTCAGATCATCAGACCATTCTCCACAGCTATCGCAGTAACCCGCTGAAGAGAAACCTTCATGCTCCTCCATTATGCTCTGATTTTCTATTCGGGCTTTCTCCTGTATTATCTCTATAAGCTCAGGAGTTACGGCTAAGATATCCTTGCTGGAGATTATCCCCACAAGCTCACCCTTATACATTACTCCTAATCGACGAATGTTCAGACGACTCATTTCTCTAGCTGCATCGCTCACCGTTTTCTCCGAGGATATCGTAACTAAGGGACTGCTCATAATCTCCTTGGCTTTAATCTCTCCAGGATGTAGATTTTTCGCCACTACCCTCACAACAAGGTCTCTTTCAGTTATTATGCCGATGGGTCTTCCATTCTTATCGTTGATAATAACGCAACCCACATTATGTTTTTCCATAAGCTTCGCCACATCGCTTGCTGGGGTGCTATCGTCGGCCGTCACTACAGGGCTACTCATAACATCTTTGACCAGCATCTCAGATCTTATCTCTAGAGCAACCATGTTCATATTCCTCTTCAGAGACGCCTTGAATCAAGAAGCTATCAAAACCATTATTTTAATTTTTTGTGTAGCCAAACTAAAAGATATAATTCAGAAGAACTAGTGTCTTAAACGCATATTATTCTCATGGTCACTCTTTATCTTTTAAGGTGAAAGTTTATAAATTATCATTCAATGTTTTTCGTTCTAGTAAGTTTCTTAGCGAGAGGGATAGGAAACGTCGAAAGAAAAAGATATTCTCACACGAAAGGTTAATCTCCTCTTAAAATTTAGAGAGTATGAAGTGGTGAGTGAAAGCCAAGATAAATACTTCAAGGACCTCGATGTGGTGGCTAAGCGTGATGGAAAGAAGATTTTAATTCGAATAATTCAAGAAACGAAGCTGCTCTCAGGGAAGGTTGGCGTCCGACAGGTCAGAAAGATGAAGGAAAAAATGGATAAGGAAGGATATGAAAAAGGCATACTCATCGGTTCTAGCTTTTCTTACTCGGCGAAGAATGAGGCAAAAGCCAAAGGAATAGAGATAATTAAAGCCTCAAGTATACCACCATTTAACATATTCGAACATGAATTAGTCCCCAAACACGAAATTTTAAGCGAAGAAGAACGTGAAGAACTATTGAAGAAATATAATATTCGTCCATACCAGATACCGCATATAAAGAGAACCGACCCGACAGTCTTCCTCATAGGAGCTAAGCCTGGCGACATAATCAAGATTATTCGTAAGAGCCCAACAGCGGGAGTATACGTGACCTATCGATACGTCGTATAGACCCCCTTTCCAACAATCTTTCCTGATTAACTCTGTCATTCTACTACTAAAGAAAATCAGCGCTAAAAAGATCAACAAAAGAAATATGGAGAGTAAATAGGCATGCGCATAATTAAGATTATTCCCATTTTAAACATTCCAATAATAAAAGAAAATGATGATCTTGCCTACTTAATCTGTAAAGCAGCGGAAAAACAGGGCACCCCTCTCCAAAATGGAGATATACTCGTGATAACACATGTCGTAGTTTCACGGGCTGAAGGAAACATAGTGAATCTTGATGAGGTTGAGCCGTCAGAATTCGCGAGGAATATAGCCACGGAATACAACAGAGACCCAGCGCTCATCGAAGTTGTTCTAAGAGAATCGAAATCTATAGTTCGAATGGGTGAAGGACATATAATCTCAGAGACTCGGCACGGATTTATTTGCGCTAATGCTGGAGTTGATAAATCGAATGTTCCCGGTGAGCGAAACGTAGCACCGTTACCAAGAGATCCAGATGAATCCGCACGAAGAATACGGCGGAGAATAAAAGAGATTACTGGCAATGACGTAGCCGTGATAATCTCTGATACTCATGGACGAGCGCTACGTAGAGGAGAAATAAACATCGCCATCGGCGTTGCTGGAATAAAACCTATTCGTGACAGAAGAAAAGAAAGAGACCTCTTCGGTTATACTTTAAAAATAAAACAGACAGCCGTAGCTGATGAGTTATGCTCAGCAGCCGAGCTTGTAATAGGACAAGCCAATGAGGGAATACCAGCCGCCATCATAAGAGGATATCCATACGAAAGATCCGAGAACACCTCAGCCCGCGAACTAATATGGCCTAAGGAGAAAGCCCTATTCATTTAGCCTACTTGAAGCGCCTCTTAAAAAACGCAACATTGCTCCGCATCCTTTTCATAAGGCGACTTGCCTTCTCCAGGTCTAGCGGCGCATTAACATTAAAGAACGTCAAGAGCTCTCGATCAATCTCTCTAAGAGCCAATGTTGAAAAGTATCTAATTCTACGAAGATGGGAAACCATCGATCGCATTCTCAACTCGCCCTCAAGGACAGCTTCTTCAGATGCTTTAAGACCGGCCTCTGTGCGATAGACCGCTTGGAGAGGTTCGATGTAGCCGTTTGGCCATCTCGGTATAGTGGCATTTACATTGGATGTCGCCTCGAACAATAGCTCGATTATATCTTTAGAGATGAATGGGGTATCACAAGGTAATAAGAGTGAATACATGCCTTTAGCATGGGTAAAGCCTGTTAATGCACCGATGAGAGGAGAATGCTTATTCTCCAAGTCTATTAGGACCTCCGTCTCCTTGGGAAGAACTCTTAAATATGCCTCTTTCTGCTTGGACGACGCGACCACCACTATGACTTCATCTACCAGATCCTTAACTCTATCAATGACGTGCATGACAAGAGGTTTTCCAGCAAGATTTACTAATCCCTTATTGCATCCGAATCTTTCAGCCGTTCCTCCGGCGAGAATTATACCCGTCCTTTCGACATATCTACTCTTCATTAATCCTTCCCAGTCTTGCTTAGAACATACCTAGCAATTTCATCGGCGATATTTATTTTTGTTACGGTTTGCAATCCCTTCCAGCCTGGTTGACTATTAACTTCCACTATTACAGGACCCTTACTAGTCTGTAGAATATCTACTCCAGCTAATTCACATCCCAAAATCTCAGCGGCTCTCACAGCTATCTCCTTAATTTCAGAGGGAGGATCATAATGCACAGGCTCTGCTCCAAGGCTTATGTTTGTCTTCCAAGAAGAGGCAACTCTCTTCATTGAAGCTATAACTTTATTACCTAAGACCAGCAATCGAAGGTCATAGTATCCGTGCGGAACAAACTCCTGAATATAGAGCACTTGATGATTAAAGTCAAGCGCTCGAAAGATCCTTTCCGCTATATTCGGATCCGAGATCCTCGTAGAGCCTATGCCTCGAGATCCAAAGATAGGTTTAATAACTACATCTCCGCCCAGCTCTTTAAAGGCTGAAAGAGCAACGCTAGCGCTTTCAGCTACTAACGTTTTAGGAACTTGAAGACCATTCTCCTCAAGCAGAGATAGAGCGTAGTATTTGTCAACTGCCCGTTCAATCGCTAATGGATTGTTCAGCAAATACATGCCAAGCCTATGAAGCCTATGAAGTATATCCATTCGGAAGATTATCTCTTCAAGTGAGCCTCTACCTATTGAACGCACTATTACAGCGCTTAGCTCTGTTAATAGATCAACTTCATTAATTGAGAATTCTGGCTTAAATCCAACCCTAGCAGCTATATCTTGAAAACGAAAGCATATAGACTTGACGTTAAGCTTATTAAATGCCCTTCTTAGCTGCATGGAACACCAGGAATCTTTGTTACGCGTTAATATACCAATCTTCAATTTGAAGAATCCCATAAAAAGATCTTTAAGGGAATCTAATTATAAAATAGAGAAAAATAAAGTTGATATTTATTTCTCCTGTTGCTTCAGCCAGTTCGCAGCTTTCCTGATGATAGCATTCGAAGACATATCAATTACTGGAACTATCATTTTTTCTTTTGTTTCGATGACGGGCTTATAATCCTCCATAAATGCGTATCCAACCATAGTCCAATAGACCCTTCCCTTCTCAACAAGTTCCTTAGCAGCGGTATCGGTTGATGATGGAAGCAGAAAATACAAGATCAGAACTCCCTCAGCCCAGTAGAGCCCAGAAGGCTTTCCTCCGGAAATTATAGATGCAAAACGTGCTAAATCATCAGGCGAGTTGAAACGAGTCTTATTTAAGATCACTATCTCCTTGAAAGGCTGATAAGTAATGGAAATCTCGTCTCCACACAATCTGAATCCCATCCGCGAAATAAACATCAATAATGAAATCTTCAGCCTTTTATATTTTATAAATAGTAGACTTCTTAAATTCTGGTTTCCAGAATATCGGCTTCTAGATACGTTGGAAAAGCTCTAGTAACTCTAACTTTAAGGAATCTGCCAATAAGATTCTTGTTACTCTTCACTACTATAGGCTTGTAAGCAAAGTTTCTTCCAATCCAAGAGGAACCCCTGCCCTTCTCGTCAACTAATATTTCTCCCTCCCAACCGATCCATTCCTCATTTCTTTTCCAAGAGATTCTTCTCACGACCTCGGATAGCCTTCGGCTTCTACTCTTAATCAATTTAACATTCAGCTGCCTCATCTTCTCAGCTGGTGTTCCAGGTCTCGGAAAGAACCTTGAAATATTAACTATGTCTGGTTTTACCTCTTCAACTAGGCGAATTGTATTTTCGAATGCTCTTGAGTCTTCTCCGGGGAAACCGCATATGATATCAGTAGCTAGGGTTAACTTCGGAACTTCCTTACGGAAGATCTCGACTATCTCTTTAAATTCCCTAACACTGTATCCTCTATTCATTCTTCTTAATACCTCATCATCTCCGCTTTGAACTGGCAGATGAAGAAAATTGAAGATTTTTTTATTTTTGAAAGAATCCACAAGATCAGGGAGAATTTTTAAAACATGACGGGGGTTCATCATTCCCACTCTAATTAAGAATCTTCCGGGAACTTCGCAGCACTCCCTCAGTAGCTCGGCTAGGTTTGTATCGATATCTGCGCCGTAGGCTCCGCAATCTTGTGAAGTAAGCCATATCTCTTTAACACCATCCGAAACGGCTTCTTTAACCCTCCTAGTTATAGTCTTCATAGGAAATGAGTAAAGTCGGCCTCTAGCGAATCTTACACAACAATAGGCACAGCTACCCAGGCATCCCTCTGAGATCAAGACTATTCCTATTACCTTATTAGTGCGATAAATTGGAAGATCCAGCTTCGGGGGGACAATATCAGAAAAGAAGATTACTCCTCGCTTACCCTTTCGAGCGAGTCTCGCCGCATCGACTATTCTATCAACACTTCTAGGATCAAGCATAACTGCAAAATTCGGAGCAGCCTTCTGAACCGCCTTAATATTGATGCGAGGTAAGCAGCCAGCTATGATGAGCGGCTTACCTAGACGACTCAAGCAACGTATTCTCTCAAAGATGCGATCCTCAGTTGGCTTCTTAACTCCGCACGTATTAATCAGAAGGATATCCGCCTTTTCAGGATCGGTGGCTAATCTGTACCCTTCTTTTATCAATTGCCCGAGCATTACTTCCATATCGAATCTGTTGGCCGCGCATCCGTAGTTTTCAGCATAAATATATACTGTTTCCCGAGGCATTATTGAATGGTTATCCGTATAAATTTCAGATATTTTTCGCCGCTCTTTTATCAACATAATCAAGAAAGCGTTAAGGGATCTCTGATATAAATACCACTTCTCATATAAATTGTGATGAAAAATAGGATAACATCAATCCCTAAAAACATGGTTTTACACGAATAAGAGAGAGGCATGAAATAAATAAATAGAAAAACTTAAAAGATCATTGCACATTCATATTTGAAACATATTTATTTCATATTATATACGTATTTAGGCTTCTTCTAATGAAAAGAAGCCTCACACGGTGATAGAAATGAAGCTCATAACGATATATCTTCCTGAACCGTACTTGGAAGCTCTTGATAAGCTCGTTGAGAGACGTTATTACCCGCATAGAGCAGAAGCAATCAGAGTGGCCATACGAGATTTAATCTCAAGTGAACTCTGGGGAAGAGAGAAGGATGACAAGGATAGCTGATAGGGCTTTTCAGTTCATGTGGGAAGAAGCCGTCTCCTACGGGATCCAAGATCCAGGCCACTGCCGAATAATGGTCTTGGGCGTTGGCGGAGCTGGCAACAACACGGTGAATCGATTAATGGAATCCGGAGATGTAAGTGCTGAGTGCGTAGCTATAAACACGGATATGCAGCATCTAAAGGTTATACATGCACACCAGAAGATCTTGATAGGTGAGAAATTGACGCATGGACTAGGTTCCGGAGGAGATCCGGAAGTCGGAAAAGCCGCAATCATGGAGTCGGCCAAGCATGTGGAGAAGATTCTAGAAGGCGTAGACATCGCATTTATCACCGCTGGCCTGGGAGGCGGAACAGGTACTGGGGCCTCACCAGTTATCGCACGAATAGCACGTGAGAAAGGAGCAATAGTTGTAGGCGTCGTCACGATGCCCTTCAAGATCGAGAAGGGAAGAATAGCCTATGCTATTAAAGGCTTGACTGAGATGAGAAGAGAATGTGACACAGTAATAGTCATAGATAACAACAAGCTAATGAGAATGGTTCCGCATCTTCCAATAAATGAAGCCTTCAAAGTAGGTGATAGCGTACTCGCAAATATGATAAAGGGAATAACAGAGATCATAGCGGCTCCAAGCCTCATTAACCTAGACTTCGCGGACTTCAGAACAATAGTGAAGAAGGGAGGAGTAGCTGTTGCCGGCGTTGGAGAATCAAGCGCTCCTAATAGAGCTGAGGATGCTGTGCAGAAGGCACTAAGCATGCCTCTGCTTGATGTCGATTATGTCGGGGCAAAAGGAGCCCTCATACATGTTGCTGGAGACGAAAAGATGACGATTGACGAAGCTAACAGAGTAGGTGAAATAGTCTCGCAAATGATGAGCGATGACGCTCTGGTCATATGGGGTGCGAGAGTGAATCCAGAGATGAATGGAAAATTGAGAGTCACACTAGTTTTGACAGGCGTACGCTCACAATACCTACTAAGCGGCTACGGAACCGAGACCCCAGAGATATACCAGCTGGACGGAGACGATAACCCGGAAAAACCAGTTAACCTCGACATAAATCTGTACAAACTTTAAAGACTCTCCCTTTTTTCTCGTATAGAACTTTCATAAATATGCAATAAGCTTTCACCTTTCTAAAAAATATAGAAATAACTCCTTACTTGGCTTTTGGATCAAACTAGCTTACTTTACTTCCGGGCTTGATCTGCTTCTCTGGCTGTATAAAGACAACATTATCGCCGTGCTGTGCTGCGAGAATCATAACCTCAGATTCTATTCCGAAGATCTTTTTAGGCTTAAGATTTGTTACAACCACTATCTGCCGATTGAGAAGATCCTCGGGTCTATAGTACTTCGCGATTCCCGCCACGGCTATTTTCGGATCAGCCATTCCAACATCGATGGTTAATTTTAAAAGATTCTTGGATCCTGGAACCTTCTCGGCGTTGATTATCTTCCCCACACGCATATCTATCTTCGAAAATTCTTCAAACGATATCTTCTGCATCGATAACCTAACCCCCTCAAGCATCTCTTGCAAGTCATCCTCTGATAGATTGATCTTTCTGAAGATAGGCTTAGCTTGCCCTAGCTTATGTCCTTCCTTCAGCGGTTTAACAGCATCCTCCCACATAAGTCTTTCTGGAAGATTTAAACATTTACGGATTTCCTTCGAGGCGAAGGGCATGAACGGTTCGATGATGACGGAAAGAGCCTTAACGACTTGGACTGAAACATAGAGGGTTGTAGCCGCGGATTCTGGATCTGATCGGAAGGTTTTCCAAGGCTCCTTCTCATTCAGATATCTGTTTCCCTCTCTAGCGAGATCAATGACCTTCTTTGTTGCGGCTTGTATATGGAAACCATTTAATGCCTCATCCACTTCTTTAAAATATTTCTTTACTGCATCAAACATTCTCTTATCGAGTTCGTCAAGATTCCCGGGCTTAGGAACTTTTCCATCATAGTAATTATTTATGAATGTTAAGGTTCTGTGAATAAAGTTTCCGAGGGTATCATTAAGATCCGAATTTACTTTTTCTAGGAATATCTTCCACGTAAAGTTCGTATCGCTTGTCTCAGGGCGGTTAACCATTAAGGTATATCTCCAATAATCGGCTGGGAACATCTCAAGAGCTTCATCGATCCATATTCCGATCTTCCTGCTCTTAGAAGACTTCTGTCCTCCAAAGTTTAACCACTCATTCGTGCTGACGTTCCATGGAAGATTATAGCCTTCATGCGTAGCTAAGAGCAGAGCTGGGAAAATTATGGTGTGAAATGGAATATTATCCTTGCCTATGAAGCATAGAACCTTTGAGTCTTTATCAAACCAGAACTTCTTCCATCCATCCGCATCTCCGTGAACCTTAAAATACTCGATTGTAGCTGAGATGTATCCGAGAACATTCTCGAACCAGACATAAAGTGTCTTTCCCTCCGCTCCCTTGAAAGGGGCGGGTATCCCCCATTTGCTATCCCTCGTCATGGGTCTGGGCTTGAGGCCCTCCTCAATAAGTTTCAAACTGAAGTTCCGCGCATTATCTGGGAACTGCTTGCTGCCCGTTATGTAATCCTTGAGCTTATCAGCGAATCTCGGCAGGTCAAAATACCAATCAATAGTCTTACGAAAGATTGGTGAGGAGCCGCAAATGGAGCAACGGACATTAATCAGCTTTGTTGGATCTAGGAGTCTGCCGCATTGTTCACATTGATCGCCACGGGCTCCCTTATATCCACAGTATGGACATTCCCCTTCGACAAATCTATCTGGGAGGAATCTCTTACATTTAGGACAGTATGGGAGCTCACTCTCCTGCGTGAAGACATATCCATTCTCTGCGATTTTTCTATGGAGGTTCATTACGAATTCCTTGTGAACCGGACTTTCAGTCGTAGTGTAATTATCAAATGAGATAGCCCACTTCTCGAAGAGATCTACAACTTTCCCGTGATTCTTCTCCGTTAACTCCTTTGGAGAGATGCCTTGCCTTAAAGCTTCCACCTCTATAGGTGTGCCGTGAACATCCGACCCGCTGACAAATAAGACTTCATGGCCTTTTAGGCGGTAATATCGAGCCATAACATCAGCTGATAGGATCGGAAGCAAATTACCTAAGTGGAGAACATGCTGGATATAGGGCCAAGCGGAAGTGACAAGTATTCTTTCGAGTTTCGCGCACCTCCAAGTAATTGATGAATCTCTAATAGAATAGCAAGTATCGGTTAATATATTAATATTAAGCCTTTTTCAGCCTATAATTTCCCTTAGTATCTACTCATTACTCGAGCACCCTTTTGAATGATTAACGATTTTCTTTGGATGGGAGAAAAGCAAATATCCATCATCTTCGATATCTACAGAGCTGAGGGAACAATTTACCGAATGGATTTTGTCCCTCTTCCTCTAAAAAAGGTCGTTAAGCCTCCGAAAGGATGCTTGAGCGATGA
>JAGGZB010000137.1 GCA_021162225.1 Candidatus Bathyarchaeota archaeon
TAATCGCGCGTCATCATCGCGCGGTGAATACGTCCCTGCTCCTTTCACACACCGCCCGTCGCTCCACCCGAGTGGGGTCTGGGTGAGGCGTGGTCCACTGGGCCACGTCGAATCCAGGCTCCGCGAGGGGGGAGAAGTCGTAACAAGGTGGCCGTAGGGGAACCTGCGGCCGGATCACCTCCTAAGGAATCAAAATTTCTGGCGGTTCTTGCTACGTCAAGCCTACAGTTATCTTCTAATTTGGAAAAATCTGCGGCCGATCGGAAAACTTATAAATTGTATTAATGTAATTTGGTTTCGTTGTGGTGATGCTGGTTGCCGAGCAAGGATCAGAGTATAGGAGCAATCATATTTGTCGGATGTATAGTTGGAATAATTGTGTATGCTTATCTCGTGTTTAACGCAAGCACAGCGATGCTTATATTGCAGTTAACTGGGCTGGTGGCGGTCGGTGGGATTCTAGCGATTGGCGCATGGATTGGATGGACAATGGCGACGACTCCTCCGCCTAAGCCAATAGAGGAGATAGAGAAGGAGCTTGAGGAGTCTTCAGAAGAGAAATCTGAGGAGAAGACCGAAGAAAAGGCTGAGGAGAAATCTGAAGCCGAGAGCAAACAGGACTAGGCTCTAGCGGCGATAAATGATCCACAATGCCTTTTTAGATATCATTTTTTTCTTTGTATAATTTAATAGTTTGTTCCAACCCTAAGATTTATGAGTTTTCCGACTTCATAATTTATCTGTGTTTTAAATGAAAGCTGTAGTTCTTGCTGGCGGGTATGCAAAGCGGATGTGGCCGCTGACGAAGAATAGGCCTAAACATCTCCTTCCAGTCGCCGGCAGACCCATGCTCGATTACGTGATGAAGAGTTTAGGAAGTGCATCTGAGATCGATGAGATTTATCTCTCCACCAATATGAGGTTTCGAAGTCACTTCCAAGAATATCTGGATTGTTTGAATATTGGAAAGATGCTCCGCCTATTTGTTGAGGACACCTATTCAGAGGAGGAGAAGCTCGGAAGCGTTGGGGCGCTTGGTTTCCTCATTCGAGAAAACCGCCTCGATGATGATTTGCTTGTAATAGGCGGAGATAACATCTTCAGCTTCGAGATAACTGACTTCATAGAGTACTTTTACTCCAAAGGAACCAATACAATAGCGTTATATGACGTTAAGAGTAGGGAGAAAGCGCGCTTATACGGAGTTGTCCAAGTAGACGAAGAAAACAGAATAATTGATTTTCAAGAGAAGCCGGAGAATCCTAAATCTACACTTGTCTCGACTGCATGCTACGCGTTTACTAGGAGAGGCGTACAAAGCGTGCTTAAATATATAGATGAGGGAAACGACCCAGACAAAATGGGGCATTTCATTGAGTGGCTATGCAAACGTGATGTGGTTTACGGTTACATCTTTACTGGAGTATGGTTTGACATAGGAAGCTTCGAGAGCTACGAAGCCGCTAATAGGTATTTTTCAAGTTTAAAGAGTAAATATAGGAGATGCTGATCTTCCTTCGGCGCTTAGAAATATTTGAGAGGATCGGCGGTTATGAGTAAAAGGATCAGAGAGGCTCATGCAGTATTCTTAATCCCGTACGCTATTGAAGAGATTGGCAGAGAGGGCCCATACACCTTGGAGATGGAGGAAGCTACTATACTTCTTTTCTCGGAGGCTAAAAGGCGAAAGACAGGAATTTTGATCGGCGGCTCAGAGAAGATAACTTGCATCGCTAAGATCTATTATCCCTTCTGGGCGGTTCCCTGGGAAGATAACTGCATAATAATTGACGGGCTTGGACTGGCTTCGTCAAGTACTGTTTACAGAAAGATTCCAGATGTTCTCGGCTTCGTTGAAGACTTAAATCGCTGTTCATCCTCATTCGGTCTTTTCCTCAAAACACTGAGGGGACACTCCCGTACTTTTCAAGGATTTAGACATCTCAGAATAGTTCCCTTCAGAAGTGTGGTTGGAGAACAATCCGTGCTCGAAGCACTTGCGAGGGCTCTGCGCGAATCTTCAAAACTTGATGGAGAAGATACGCTTGGACTGGCTTTTGCCCCTCTCACTCTTTCACGGAAACAGGCTGAGGTTAGGGCTCGAAGAATGATTGATCAGTGGAACATCTTGAATGATGAGGTGGACGCGTTATTCCATGCAATTGACGTTCTAGACGCTGAGAGTAGCCGTCACAAGGAGAAAATCTCTTTAGAGATAAAGAAGATCAGAGAGGACTACGATTCAAGAATCTTGAAGACCAAAAAGATAGTTGATAGAAGAGTTAGAAGTCTAGTTAAGGAGAAGGAGAAGGCTAAGAGTAAGATTGAGAAAGCGGCTGAGCGGCGGCTTGGAAAGATCATTCGCGAAGAAGATAGGCTGAAAGAAAAGATTGAAAGACTTAGCTTGTTGCTACATGAGGCTTTAGATGCTCGGAAGCGGCAGAAGAAGAGATATCCAAAGAGAAGCACGTCAAGAATCGATAACAAGATCGCCAAATACAGAAACAGCATAAAAATGTTGAAAGACAGATTATCTGAGCTGAGAAGCGCAACCTCCGAGATCCGTAGGGAGACACTTAAAAAAATCGATGAGGTTGAGAGGAAGTACCAGCTCTTAATCGAAGAGGAGCTTAATAAGGTTAAGACTCTTGAGGAGGCGAAGAGGGCTGAGATCTCCAAAAGAAGCGAGATGATCGCCCAGATAGATAGTCTCTCCTCCAAAATAGAGTCTCAAATAAGAATGCTTATCGAGAAGAAGACTGAAGACATGAAGAAGATTGAGAGCAAAATGGTTCAGTTCAAGATCGAAAAAACCTCGCTGATCGCTCTTCCATTCTACATAACTATCTTTGAGTCTTCAAGAAAGGTTAGGGCTGAAGTGTTCCCCCCAGCTATAGCGAAGAGCTACGCGAGTACTCTTCAGCGAATCAAGAGAATGTTGTTTTCCTTCAGTCTTGAAGCAAGAATGGGGCTTCTGCTCAGTCAAAGATTTCCGAGCATTAGTAAAGAGGTCTTCGGAAGACTCGAAAGGAAGATTGGGTCTGATGTTCCATTTAGAAAGGCCCTCTTTAAAGTAGGAATGTCTAATAATCTCTTGGATTCACCGGAGTTCATAAGCAACGTTAAAGAGGGGATTGAAAGGCTAGTTGAAGAAGGATGGATAAGCAATGATGAGGGTGAAAGGGTTCTGGAGGAATACTTAAAGCCATAGGCTCCATCAAGGGGGAAGGTGCTGAAATTGGTGAAGACCGCGGAAAAGAATGAGAAGGCTCTTGAACGAGCCATGCTTCTGAAGAGGGCTTATCCTAAAGTGGTCATCTATCAGATTGGAAGGGATCTCGATATTCCGTATTTCAAGAGGATCTCAAGTGGATGGAGGATGAAAGATGAAGATAAGGCATGTCTGGTTCTTGGAGCATTTCTAGACGACGATATGTTACTGAAGATCTTCAAGAAGTATAAGCCGAGGGAATGGGCTGTTTTTAGAGGCAAATATTATGTCCTGCAGGATGGTAGGCTCAAAATAGGCGGGTTTGGAGAGAATGTTGAGAAGGCTGTTCAGAAAGCTAGGCTGCTCTATGGATCCGACGCTGTTCTCATTCTTGAGTTCCTTCTAAAAAGAGATGGTGTTGCCAATTTAGACGAGATAAGGAAATATGTGAAGTCGAAGAATCTCGAGGAAGTTCTTGAAGGATTAATTCATCTAGGACTTATTATCCAGTCATATATTGGGGAACGCTATAAGGAATGGAGGATCTTAGAAGAGACTATTCCGCTTTTGGAGGCCGGGCTCGGCGTAAAGAGAAGACGGAGGAGACGTGCTCCTCTTCTTCCAGAAGACGTGAAAGTTCCTGAAGAATCCAGCGTAGTTGCGGAGCAGGGAAGGAAGGAGAGAAAAGCCCCGGATCCACTAGCGGAAGAGCGAGAAAGAATAAGACGGATGGATGAGGAGTTCGACAAGTATTTAGCTAATCTCCTAAAGAATAGGCTCGAGAAGACCATCAAGTTCGGCAAGAACTTCGGAATAGAGTACCTTGCATCTTACTTAAAAGAGCGTTTCGGACCTGTACTCTACTTTGATAGTCTCCTCAGCATAACCCAGCAGTATGGATTAGCGAATGTTAATATCGTTCACGAGAGAGGTGAGACTGGCAAGAAGACAGGCTGGTCGCTGGCCCTCTTTGGAGATCCGGGAACCGGGAAAAGCTTCTCAACCAGAGATATGATTCTCGGAAAACCGAGTGCTAAGATAGGGGCTCATGGCCTTCCAGGAAGAAATCGATACTGCGGTGGCATGACGCCCGCGTTTTTCATCAGGATCGGCGAGGCATACGCTGGTAGAGTCTTCAACTTTATTGTTCCAGAGTTCAATGACTTCTTCAGATATAAAGGTATGGTTGAGCCTTTGAAGATAGCTATGGAGCAGGGAGTGATAAAGTATGAGACGCATAGCGAGGTAATCGGCCCTTACAGATTTACTTCATTTTTCTCAGTTAACTATAATGTCTCTGTTCATCAGAAAGGCTACGACATTACAATTCAGGATCCAAACTTCAACGCTATCGAGGATAGGATGCTCTGTAGGTTGCACCGCTTAACTAAGGAGAGGTTCTTGGAGATCACGAAGAGCCAGATGAGGCTGGCTTTAGGCATAATAGATGTTGAAAGAGACGCTAAGAAGATTAGAGATCACCTAACGCTTGTCTATGCTATTGAGACCCGCCATCCCTTAATTCAGAAACGTTTCCCATATAAGCCGGTCATGATAACCCCTAAGGTCTTCGAAATTATTGGAAAGGCGCGGGCTGCGATTCTTGAGCGTATACCGGATGGAGTGGTGAAGTTCTCAGCGAGACTTGAAGATAAAGCTCTCCGCTTCGCATGTGCAGCTTCCCTTATGGATTACTTCCGCTACAAAGAAGACTATATTCCTGTTAGTGAGGAGGCTTTGAAATATGCCGTTCAGCTCTATGTTGAGGAAGCATCAATAAGGTCGAGAGAAGCTTTTAATCCAGATGAGGTTCTCTCCGAGATTTTCCGAGACGAGAGGTGAACGTGCCTTATCCCTGTTTCCTCATTATTTCTTCCGCGAGTCTCTTAAGTTCCTCATAAGCTTGGCTCGGCGATTCTACCTTTAGCGCGATTTCCTCGAATGGGCAGATGTTCTTTCCGCTCTTATCGAGTATTCTCGGTACGAGCTTCTCATACTCTATGAGGATGCGGTTCTTTCTGAGAACGTTTAATCCTCCGATGCTCAGTGTAACCGCATATACCCCTTTAATGCGTGAATATGCAAAGAGCAGGGCGGCTGCCTTCCCAACTACCTTATCCGCCGCTGAGGCTCCTGAGATACAGTCGCCTAGGCTCTCTATTGCTTGGAGTATACTGTTTATCCCCGGAGAGCCGGAGCTGAAGATTACTTCTCCATTCTTTACGATCACTAATGATAATTTCTCCTCCTTAAGTATCTCCCTAGCTTTTTCCAGATCCTTCATCATCTATGCTTCCCTTGCAAGCGCATGAGGTGCCCATATTGCTTCTCGGATTCTCTTATATGCGGGGAATGCTATTTAAGGCTGGTTTTTCAAACATGTAGAGGGTGTTTGTAATGGATGTTTTTGATGCTATCAAGACGAGGAGAAGTATAAGGAAGTACTCAAATAAGCCAGTTGAGGAGGAGAAGATCTCTAAGATTTTGGAGGCAGCTCGACTTTCACCCTCAGCCGCTAATCGTCAACCTTGGAAGTTTATAGTCGTTAGGGATGAGGAGACGAAGAGGAAGCTTGTTCCAGCCTGTCACAACCAGTCTTGGATGGCGGAGGCCCCCGTAATCATAGTTGCCTGCGCATTGCCTAGTGAGGCTTGGGTTAGAAGTGACGGAGAGGAGTACTGGAAGGTCGATGTGGCGATAGCAATGCAGGATCTTATTCTCGAGGCTTGGGAGCTGGGGCTTGGAACATGCTGGATCGGATCTTTTAGAGAAGAGGAGGTGAAAAGGATTCTGGGGATTCCCGATGAAGTGCGAGTTGTAGCCTTGACTCCTCTCGGATATCCAGCTGAAGAGAAAGGCCCCGTAACCCGAAGGAAGCCTCTAGAGGAGATCACCAGCTACAACCATTGGTAAGCCCACCATTTTTATGCATGGAGGTCATGGAAAGGTTGAATCCAGAGAACCGCGTTAAGAAGCTGCTCGGTCTTATGGAGTCTAAGAGCCTTGATTGTCTTCTGATCGCGAATGCTAAAAATATGGAGTATCTCACCGGCTTCGAAGGTGGCTCATTGCTTCTCATTCCGAGGGATGGCGAAAACATGCTCTTCGTGTATGGAGTTAACTATGAAGCCGCGAGGGTTAAAGCAAGAGGGGTGCTTGTAAAACTTGTGAAGCATGGGGAGATTCTCATCGATAAAACTGTGGAGATGCTTAAGGCTTGGAAGATTCATAGGCTCGGCTTCGATTCTCTAACCGTATCCACCTATCTAAAGCTGAAGAAACGCTTGGGCAACGTAGATTTCAAGGATGCAAGTAGTATCATGTGGTCTCTGAGGAAGATCAAAGATAGTGATGAGATTTCCCTCATGAAGAAGGCGGCTGAGCTAACGAGTCTGGGAATGCAGAAGGCCCTAGAGATGGTTGAGGCTGGAATCAGCGAACGGGAGGTTGCCGCCGAGATCGAATATGCAATGAGAAAGAAGGGTTCAGACGGAGTTTCTTTTGACACAATCGTCAGTTCCGGTCCGAACTCGGCTTATCCCCATGGAGGCTGCGGGGATCGAGTATTGAGGGAAGGAGACTTTGTCGTTGTAGATGTAGGCGCAAAGTATAGGAGTTACTGCTCAGACATGACCAGAACGTTTATCATAGGCAAACCCTCGCCGAAGCAACTCAAGATCTACGAGACGGTTAGGAAAGCTCAAAGGCTAGCAGCTGAAAATGTCAGAGCAGGAGTTGAGGCTCGAGAGATCGATCATATCGCAAGGGACTTTATATCAAGAGCTGGATACGGGGAATACTTTGTTCATGGACTGGGACATGGCGTCGGACTGGACATTCATGAACCGCCAACGTTAAGTCCGTATAGCAAGGATGTTCTTTCAGAGGGCAACGTATTAACGATCGAGCCTGGAATCTATATTCCAGGTTTTGGAGGCGTTAGAATAGAAGACACCGTTCTAGTCTTGGATAGCGGGGTTGAAAAGTTGACTGATGCCCCTTACATATATCAAGTGTGAGTGGCGAAGGATCTTTAGCATCTAAGGATTCCCTCAAGTAAGATTATGATGGAAAGGCGAAAATTGGCTTAATAACGCATGGATTCGTAGATTGATTTACTCTTAAGCTATCCTCACGACCCTTCCTTTAAGATCTCCTTAAGCTTTTTGAATCCATTTTCCTCGCGAAGATCTACTGAGACGATTTTCCCGTTAGGCTCCAGTTCTATCAGCAGGATGCATGAAAATTTGTATATCTTTGTTCCGTGGAGTACCCAGCAGTCTGGCGTTAATCCCGCTTTCATACAACATTGGCATAGAAACTCTTCAGAATCCCATCCCCACTCGACGGGAACTTGTGGAAGCAGAAGTCCCTTATTGAATCCGCGTTCAACTATTAATCCGTCAACTCCGACCTTCACTTTTGATGGGTACTCTTTTGGCGATGAAACCTTTATCAGCTCCGGAGGCGTTAGGACGCTTACCTCAAATACGACGCTGTTCAGCTCTTTCATGGATAGCGGTGGGAATCTTGGATCTCTGGTAGCTGATTCTATAGCTGCTTCGATAACCGCCCTTACTAGAGGATATGTCGGATATGGGAATCCAATGCATCCCCTAAGTTCCCTTTTTCCCCTCCGAAGGGCATTTATTGTTACGAAAACTCCTCTTGGCTCTTGGAGATTTTCGGAGACGTTGTCTGGAGGACTTATTATGGTTCCATCCTTGAGGTTTCTCTCAACCGCTTTTCGAGCAAGCTTGACGAGGAGTTCTCCCTCCTCCCTAGTCAAGCTGAAATGCATGCGTGCAACCCTCAAGTCTAAATGAGTAGTTATTCCTTAAAAGCCTGAACTCCTGAGTTAAGAAGGAAGTTAGATTTAGAACTTGATTGATTCCTCTTTAACTCCATCCTTCGTTATGATCATGAAGTCTATGCCATCTCCACTCATAGAATCTCGGCTTATAGCGGATCTTATTGCCTTCTCGGCGAGTTTCTTTCCCTCTTCCACAGTCATATCTTCTCTATAATACTCCTCTAAGACGCCTATCGCCATTTCAGCTCCGGATCCGACAGCCGTGTAATTGTCTGGAATATTTGAGCCTAGCAAATCTAGAACATACAGTGCTGGCCCGTCTTCGTCAACTCCGCCGACAACCGTCTGTGTTATTAGCGGGTAGAGTCTTCTGCTAAAGAGTAGGTTTGACATGAGCTTCGCAACTGCTCTAACAGTTATTGGACGATTAACCTCGAGCCTAAATAGGTTTGCGTATGCCCCTACCTCTCGCACAAGTGTCTGCATGTCTGAGACAAGTCCAGCACACGCCGCGCCTATGTTCGGTGTTATTTTGAATACTTTCTTTCCGGAGCGGCTGAGAACGAGGTTCCCGTAGGAAACTCTTTTCTCTGACGCTAAGACAACTCCATCTTTACATAGAATGCCGACGGTGGTTGCCCCGGGTAAATATAACGGTGATGATTGATTCTCAAACAATCTGCTGCACCCTTAATTCGGTTTTAGCCTTTATGAAGATAACACCGCGCCGCATTATTAAACTTTTTTCAGTATTTGAGATGTCAATACAAGATCTCCTTTGATAGCCTAACTCTCCTTCCGATGACTGGTATTCCCTCCTCGATCAGTAGACGCCTTCTAACTTCAGCTGACTTCCCCTTCCCGGCGATGAAGCCATCCGACCGTACGACTCTATGGCACGGAATTATGGGCGGCAGAGGATTCTTGTGAAGCGCGTTTCCAACAGCCCTATAAGCGTTCGGTCTGCCGATCTTCTCAGCTATCCTTTTATATGTGCTTACTTTCCCCCTAGGAATCTCTAAGGTTGCTGTGAGAACAGCTCTCTCAAACTCAGTCATCTCGGATAGAAGATTCAGAAGATCTTCCTTGCTGTAAACGCTTTTTCTCTTCTCGTCTTTCATGCTTTCCCCTCACCGTCTCAGCTATGATTCTGAGATCGGGGAAGATCGCCTTAAGGTTATTCTTCAAGTCTATCCATGAAGTATGTGTGAGTTAAGCTCATCTCGCTCTCAATGACTGCCTTGAGCTTTTCATACTTCTCCATCAGTTCTTTGAGTTCTTTAATTTTGAAGTTTGGATCCTCTAGTGCTTGATAGATCACTGCGCCCTCGGCATCTCGTGGTACAGGCAGATCCATCAAGTAGCATACAGTCGGCACTATATCAACGAGCCATACGGTTCTATCTATCACTACGCCTTTCTTGATTCCCGGACCAGCCATTATCAATAATCCTCTCAAATCGCCTATGCCATACCTTGCAGTTGGTAGGAAGGCACCGTGTTGTCCACCGAACTCCGGCCTCAACGCGAATATTATGTCTCCAATCCTATCTCCATAGAGTCCGATTATGCGGGCGTCCTCTTTTCTAAGGGCGAAGAGAATTGGTTTAAGTCCTGTTTCCGGATCTGTGTAGTTGTACAGTGCTTTTATTATCTGGTCTACTACTTCGTCATATTCTTGGGGCTCAACTATGCCCTCCGGATCTCTGCCTTTAAGATTAACGTAGATGTAACATGATCTTTGCGGCGCAGCTTTTGTTCTGCTCCAGTCTATTACTTTATGTCCATTCTCCTCCTTGTAGACTAATAATCCTGCATTCTCCAGTATGCTTCGAACATCGATCCTATGTGTCGTAGGCTTTGCTCCATGATCTGAAACTATAACTATCAATGTCTTATTCGGATCCGTCTTGTTCAAGATCTCTTCAATCATGCGGTCTAGACTCTTATAGAATTCCAGCTCAACCTTCAAGTAGGTTTTGTTCTTATCTCTGCTGGTAGCAGTTGAGGGATCCACGTTATTTATGAATGAGTGGTAAGCCCAATCTGGACAGTGAGCATGCATCACAAAGATCTTCCAGGATGGTTTTTCTTCCATGAGCTTGCAGGCTGCCTTTGCGAACCATCTATGCTCCATATCAATTATCTCAAGGAATGTCTCCTCGTCGATCCAGCCCAGAGTTAGGGCATTATATGCTCCATGAGCAGGGATCGGATAGACATCCTCAAACTCGAGTTTTTCAGCTATCTCTTTAGGGTGACTCCATCCGGATAGAGCTCCTATCGGAGAGACGTAGAGTTTAATCTTTGAACAGTCACGTGAGAGCTCGATTAGCTTAACCTTGAAAGCCGCTTTAAACTCTCCCTTCTCCGTCTTGAATATATCCTTGATGAGCGGGCTCCACTCTCCTCTTTTCAGCCTTGCAAAGGCAGAGCTGAAGTCCCTCGTCTTCGAGAGTACGATCTCAGTGAAGCCTGAGCCATGATCTAAAGCGAGAAGCAACCATGATGTAGGTTCCACTCTGTATAATGCTCTGGGAAAGTAGAGTTTGATCTCAGCCTCACGTATATTTTTCACGCCACTCGGCAGATTCTTCCATTCTCCTCCCTCTTTAAGATCTATCTTCGCCGCTAAGGGATACTCGTCGCTTGAGAAGAGCATACCGTCACATACCGTGACTCCATACTTCGCGGCGTATCTACCCACTTCAACCGTGCGTTCAAGTTCGGGAGTAACCCTCCATTCATTAATAGATAACCCCGCCCCTCCAACCTGAATTATGTTTTCTCCCCGAGGAGGCCATGTAGATGGATAATTCATGATCAAAACTGGCTCGCCTATTTCCCCTATCTTCTCCCATATGTATTGAGCTCTGCAGTCGCGTGAGTCGAAGGCGGGGTATGTATGGTCAAGAGGCATGCCGGGCTTATGCATATTGAAGCATGTTATCCCATGGGTTCCTATCCACGCCCCGGTTACGATGCTTGTCCAGTTGGGAGGCGTTATCGTAGGATACGGCACCATACAGTTTCTGAAGTAGACGCCTCGGTCAATCAATCTCTTAATATTGGGCAGATGCCCCTTCATTGCATAATTGTAAAGTCTAGGCGCAATAGGCCCATCGAGTCCTATGAGAACGAGCTTTTCGGGCTTTAACATCTCATCTTCTCCCTAATCGTTGATACCGAAATAATTAATCCATCCTTTTTTATGGTTTGCTCAGTTGTCTATGTCTCTTTAAGGAAACCTTCTGATGCTAAACGCCCTTCCGGAGGCGTATTTCCGCTTAAGATAAATGCTCCAGAAGAATCTTAACTCCAATCATTATCAGAATTATTCCTCCAATAATCTCGATCTTTCTTCCGAAAGCCTTGCTGACGTAGCTTCCCATGTATAAGCCGAGGAACGATAACAGAAACGTGACAGTGCCGATTATAATTATGGAGCTGAAAATTGGTAATCTCAAGAATGCGAACGTGATTCCGACGGCTAATGCATCTATGCTGGTCGCGACTGAAAGGGTTAATAACGTGACTTTGTTAAGCATATTATCCTTTAAAATATTATTCTTTCTATCAATGGATCCACGTATCATCTTACATCCAATCAGCAGAAGTAGGAAAAAGGCTATCCAGTGATCGAAGTTGGAAATAACATCTAGCAAGGTTAAGGCCCCTAACCATCCTATAAGAGGCATGAAAGCCTGAAAGAAACCGAAGAATCCCCCAACCTTAAGAGCATCTTCTATTTTAGGCGATCTCACATA
>JAGGZB010000040.1 GCA_021162225.1 Candidatus Bathyarchaeota archaeon
CTATGAAGCCTCGAAGCCTTTCCATTTTAGTGAATACTCCTCCCCTTCTAATATTCAAATTATTGAAGATCTCTCTTTTTCCTTAAATATCTTCTTGAAGCATCATGATGGGAGTCTCATGTAAAAATCATATGAGGAAGGATCAGAGGAAAAGCCCTGGTAAGTCTTAATAAAGATGTCTAATGTAACGTAGATGTCGAAAGAAGACTGAATCCAACAGGGCGTCTCTCTGTTCTTAGGTGAAGACTATCGGCGTCCTTGGTTTATCTCCTTCTTGGGCGTAGCATTTAGAATGACATATAATATGTTGTTTCCTCTGAGGAGAACTTGGCCGTAATGGGCGATAAGCTGGCCATTATAATGCTCTGATACTCCTTCTAAAATTATGTTCATGTAGTTGTCACAATGGACCATGGTGCCTCTGTATTCTACGCCATTCTTGAGTACTATGCCGATATATGCATTCATCTCCTTTACGAGGACATTCAATGGTTTTTTACTTGGTTCCATAGACTACCGCCAATCAATAGCCATATCATCACGTTCCTCATTTTCCCTATAAAAAGCTTATCGATAATGCTTTTAAATAGGCTTTTTAGATCATTGAAAGGTTTATTTACCCTTCATAAACTCTGATAAGATTGAGGGTAATTTTTCTAAATGGGGAGAGTAAAAGTTTAAACAAACATATTTTTATTAATATCGAGAATGTAATGCTGACTTATTGAAGTGGATATGACTGATGGAGATCGCCCGTTCTGAGCCATTATTCTTTCTGATTCAAACAGAGATCACGCCTAACCGTTTTGGAGATTTATTAGACTTCATATATCGAAAGTATATCCTTCCTTTGCACCATAATTTTACTAATGTTCGACGGCTGATTGTCGATGGAAAAGAAGTACTTGCCTTCACTTTCATCGGGCCAAACGCTTCGTGGTATGTGGATGTTGAAATAACAGCCAGTAACCCGATTGGGGTTAAGATGATTCCGTCAAGTACGGCGCCACATGATTCCCTAAATAGATTACGGGAAAACTTGATGATCATTATTCAGATGTTTGAAGATGAGATGAGGAGAACAACCCTCTATTTTGTTTGGGTTCTAGATCAAAATAACGTCGCCATGAAAGGTTCTACTCAAAAAAGGAAGATCATTCACCAAATTTTCACGGGTAACATGCTGCTGTTCTTTCTCATCTTCCTAATATTCAGTTACGGCATGTTTTTTGCGTTAATAGAAATTTTCAGGATGCCTATCCAGTATTTTCCGTTTACGCTTGTAATCGTGCAGCTCTTCATGGTTCTTTTTTCGCATAAAATAGTCCAGCAGATGGGAGACTGGCCGATTACGAAGCAATCTTCTCATGTCCATATTCTCCAATGCAATTTTTCTCGAAGGGAATTTGATGAAATCTTGAGGAGATATCCTGAGAAGACGATGTTGAATATAAAGAAAAGAATCTACGATAAATCTTTGAGGTTAGGCAGAAGTTTGGATGTTAAAGCTGTGAAAGAAGCGTTTTATGAGTATGGTGTTGACATTAATCCTGAAAATATAAGGGTCAAGAGGATCAACGTTTACCGTATTGTGGAAGAAGCTGCAAGGCGCTTTCGAATACCCGTCCCTAAAATAATGCTCTCCAACATCATCGTTCCAAACGCGGCTGCTACGGGTCCAAGTCCACGTTTCGGTTTAATTCTGATCACAACGGGATTGCTAATTCAGCTAAGCAGAGAAGAGATCCTTTCAGTCATCAGCCACGAACTCAGCCACATTAAGAGAAGAGACCCGATCGCTCTATTCGCTCTTTCATCCTTGGAATATCTTCTGAGAGTCTACCTTTTCTGGTACTACGTTTACTTTTTCGGTCTTTTTTACCTATTCTTTGCATTGGGACTGATCTATTTCATCGCGAAATTCTTCGAGTCGAGAGCTGATCTGGACTCAGCTATTATAACAGGTAGGCCTCAGATCTTAGCTGACGCCTTGATAAAGATTGGGCATAGGCGAATTCGACTTGAACGTATATTGCCGAGCAGTATTGGAAGCTGGTTAGGATGGAATCCTCATCCCCCAGTATCCTTCAGGGTGGAAAGGCTGGAAAAAATAAGAGACCCAAACGAAATAAGGCATCCCTTCCTTAAGTCGATTAAAGACTGTATAAATGGGCTTCTGGAGAGCTTATGAGCGTTATTAAATATTTGATGTCATTCGGTTTCTTTAAAGAAATGGCAAAGGGATAATCTTTTCGTTGATTATATCGCCGATTCTCTAATTCGAATCTTCTATGAGGCTTGCTGTTTCAAGGACAGATATGTCCTTTCTCCTTTAGTTTCAGATTAATAAAGGCAGCCCTGCGAGTTTATTAGAAAGAAGGCTTCTCATAGACCCATGAAACTGTGTCTCCGTGATGAAGGGTGAATGCGTCAGCGGCAACTGCACCGGGTTCCCATTTACCAGCTGTGGAGTTCCAGACATACCAGATCCAGAAGTAGCCAGATTCGCCTTCTTTTCCATTAATTGATGTGACGAATACACCGAAGGAATAGACTGTGTAATTTATCTCAGCTATCTTTTCGGTTACATTCAGCAGCGTAGCTCCTATTGGTACTTGAGTTTCATTATGCCACTCCAGTGTTCCATTCCCATAATCGATCAGCACATTCACGAGCATATGCGTCTTTAACTGCCTTAACTCCTCGACGGCTTCATTGTAAAGGTTCTGGTATTTAGAGTACTCATTATAGTAGTATATGCCCGTGTATGACGATAGAATTAATCCGCAAAGTGCAGTTAATGAAACCCAAAACCATATGCCTCTGTGATTGATGATTTTTCACCTCCTATAGATGTTATTTTCCGAAGTGTGTTGATGAACAGGCCTCCTACTAAAAAGAATAGAAGAAAGTTTGAGGATTCATGGATGATTGCGAAGGGTATACCCGCAACTATCCAGACGAAAAGCGGAATCTCAAAAATAATTGCCGTAACGATATTCGTGAAAAGGTCATATATAAAGGTAAGAAGGAACCCTATAATTCCAAGTCCCAGAC
>JAGGZB010000156.1 GCA_021162225.1 Candidatus Bathyarchaeota archaeon
ACTGAAAGGAATCTCACAAAGAGAATTGAAAGAATCGCTTCTTTTCAAGCTCGATATAGACTTCTAGAGCATGGAATCTCACAAAGAGAATTGAAAGTGCGTAAAGATTGCAATCCCCATAGGACGAACAAACTTAACGGAATCTCACAAAGAGAATTGAAAGAGTGTTTATGCTATGATTGACCGTAGAACAAGAATAAGAATCTCACAAAGAGAATTGAAAGCCACGGTAAGCCACGCAGTTTTCGCCACACCATTTATCGCCGGAATCTCACAAAGAGAATTGAAAGTCATAGAATACGATATGTTGTTCGGTAGCCGCCGCCAAGGAATCTCACAAAGAGAATTGAAAGTGTTGTTACGTTTGGAGCGTAAATCAGGATTTCTTTATGCGCTCCCATTTCTTAGTTTCGGCTTTAAGTGGATTGGGCTTAACGAAGTCTCCAGTTGCTTTGAGAACCCATATCTTCTTCTCCCTCGCCCTCTCGATTAAATCTGGCATGGGTAATGAGGTATAGATTACCGGTATGATCTGTCTTCTTATCTTCTCCGGATAATTAGCCTTAAGCTTCTCAATCTTCTCTAAGAGGCTATTCAACACCCTTATTCCAGCCCTCACTGAGGCTTCACCAATAATGCAGATGTCATCCGCCACTCCATAGATGTTCAGCTCAAGATCTGGTAGAATAAGGCTTCTCAGCTCAATCTCAACTCCTAATTCCTCCTTAACCCTGTAGGTGAGTATCGATCTAGCTTCCTCCTCAATATCTAGGGTTAGCTTCTCAAGTGTTTTCTCAACTCTGCTGAGTCTGCTATCCATAGTTCGTATTATGCTGAGCATCTTATTGAAGTCCTCTCTAAGCTTAATCTGTTCTTCTCTAAGCTTAACTTGCTCTTCGCTTAAGGCATCCAGTCTCCTCATTATCTCAGATAGGCCTAGGTAGCCTGCAACCATATACCTGAACTCTTTGTCTTTCTCTAGGAGCTCAAGCATCTTTTCCCTTAGAGAAGCCATTTCAGCCACTAACCAGCAATTCTACAAATAAATTATGAGCTAACCAGCTCATAAGATTTCTCTTGTCTTTTCACATTGCAAGATTTTAAATATTTTTAGGGAACATAAATGAAGTATAGATGCTGTAAAGATGGGAAACTAAGCTTAAACCTCAGCTATATCGGTCAATCAGGTTTTCATCCAAGAGGCAATAAAGGAATACGTTGGAAAGGTGAAAACTAAAAAAATGGACTTTAATTTTAATCGTCGTCATGATTGGCATTTGCTCTTTCAGCCTTTTTAAGCGGATCTCTGCGGATTCAAGCCTCGAGATCTGCCAAAACCCTTTTTAAAAAGTGAACAACTTAGAATATTCATCCACAAACCATTCAGATCCACATTCACCATGTATTCCACATAATCCGTCAAATGGAATAAATATTGAAATTTTCCTCCCTAATTCAATGATGCTGTTGGTATCAATAGTGATCGGCGATGAGTTTGTTTTTGCATTATCCTATAATGTTTCGATTCTTTTTGTCCAATTAGGTGATGAGGAAGTGTGCAGAGAATTTAAATATCATTTTTTGTTATAATTTCAAATATGGATAATATGAAGGCGTTTTACAGCAACATACTGCTTAGGTTTGGCTTAAACGAGTTTACCACAGAAGATTTTAAGAGGATTTTTAAGAAGGCTAACCCTAACCTTATACTACATCGTCTGCAGGAGCGAGGCTACCTCACAAGAGCTTCAAGGGGAGTCTATAGGGCTTCTTCCCCCTTCACCTTGATTTTAGAGTGGGCGGGATGGAAATGGCGGGATAAAATCCGTAACAAGGAATATGTTCCCATGTTGGAATTCATAGTTTCGAGGCTGATCACTTTTTTCTCCGAGAAATTAGTGTCAATAGTCCTTTTCGGCTCCGTCGCGTATGGGGAGACTAAAAAGGAGAGCGACATAGATCTTTTGGTGGTGGCGGATGGTCTTCCTGAGAGATATTCTGAAAGATTAAGTTTTCTTAGAAAAGCCTTAACGGGGATAGATGAGCTTAGATTAAGAATTTGGCGGAGGATGGGTAGATATCCCCTAGTGGACGCTATAATCCTAACTCCCCATGAAGCTAGAGTAAGCCATCCATTCTACTTGGATATGGTGGATAATGCCATAATTATATATGATAGGGAAAACTTCATGAAGCGGAAGTTTAAAGAACTGAAGGAAAAGCTGAGTAAAATAGGGGCTAGAAAAGTGGTTCTTCCCGACGGTCGGTGGTATTGGGAGCTGAAAGAAAGCCTACATAAGGGTGAGGTCATTCAATTATGAGAACAGATGTCATGGCTAGAGATTACCTTAAGAGAGCTAAGTCTAGGCTGATTGACGCTGAATCCGCTCTTAAAAGAGGAGATTACCCGGAGACTGTGAGATACTCTCAAGAGTCTGTGGAGCTTATGTTGAAAGCCTGCCTAAGAACCGTAGCCGTCGAGTATCCTAAAGTGCACGATGTAGGAGACGTTCTTAAACTCAGCCGAAAGAAATTTCCCAGGTGGATGAGGAGGGAAATAGATAAGCTTGCGGAGATCTCCCATGATTTGGCTGATAAAAGGGCTCCCAGCATGTATGGTATAGAGGCTCTAGGAAAGACTCCAAGCCAGCTCTTCGACAAGGAGGAAGCCGAGGAAGCCTTAGAGAAAGCTAAATACACTTACAGAATTGTCTCAAGGTTCATAAGAGAATTCTATTCCGTCAACACTTCCCGAAAACAAGAAGAGGAGAAAGGGGCTTAAATGGATTCTAGCGGCTTCTCGAGGAAACTGAATATTTCCTCGATTTCTTTGAGCTTCTCTTTTAATGCTGTTAGTTTACTTTGGAGAGGACTGCAGATTTTAACATATTCTTCCTCCGTGATTTCCCCTAAGCTGTAGGCAACTGTAACTCTTTCAACCTGCACGCTGATTTTCTTAATTTCATCCCGTATTTGCGTTGCATGGGGCTCTAGAGCCACGCTCATCCCCCTTAATGTTTTGATTTTTTCATTCAGCATCTTTAAATATTTCTGCCTAAACTCATTGTATATTTCTTCAGTAAGCCTATCTTTCTGCGACTCAAGAACCTTAAGCTTTTTACCGAAATCCTTTATCTGTTCAATCGTGCTCTTTATATCCTCTAGAATCTCATCTATGGTCTTCTGCCTCTTAGGCGCCTCTCTTACAATACTCATCCTCAGCTGCATGTCACGCCACGTGGAGAAACCAATAACCCGCGCCTCTAAATCACGGAATATCTTCCCTATCTGCTCATACTCAGCATAGGATCTAGGAACCTCCACCTCTAATGCCAAGGTCTCCCCGCTCCTTATACCCTTTATTTCACAGGGTATTGTAACCATCCCGGGACCTAAGGCAATGAAGGATATTGAAAAAGATCCGTCAGCCCGAACCTCACTTTTAATCGAATGGGGATCCACAACGGAGCGTGGGATCTGTCCAAGAACTTCTTTAAGATAATTATGCAGTAGTTCACCGTTTTGAATAGTTTCTCTGATGGGTAAAGGAAAGATAACCTTATCTTCCTTGGCTATCAGCTCGCCTGCTATTTCACGACTCTTCGCCCTACCCATTAAGCTCAACCCCTGAGCCCTCACCGATGGAATATATCCCCCAAGAAAAACCATGATCACCCCTGTGAATAACGCCACAAAGATGGTGAAAACCGACCACTCCGCATAGAACGGGGGAGCCGCAACTCCAAGCATAGACGACAAGAAAGATACGAGAATCACTAAAAGATAGCTTCCGAAGAATCCTATGAAAGTACCCATCAATCCTAGGAGCATAATCTCCGTTAGGAAAGTGAAGAAAACGTTTCTTGGATCCAGCCCAAAGACCGCCAGCGTAAACATCTCTCTCCTCCTCTCCTCATAAATTGATGTTGTAGTTATATACATCATTAAACCAGCTATAGCCAGTGGAACAAAATATGGAATAAAGCCAGTTAATGAAACCTCAAGCGACCACACGACCAAAGCAGCTAAGCCATTCCAATTCGCTATCACCGGAACCCCAAAGGAATAGGCAATATCTTTAGCCGCGTCCACCGGATTAAAACCTTCCTTCAAAATAACTGTGGTTGTATATATTATGATC
>JAGGZB010000060.1 GCA_021162225.1 Candidatus Bathyarchaeota archaeon
ATAATACTAAGATTCTTCTCTCAGAAGAATTTATTAAGCTAGCTGGTTCTGATCTAGAAGCCTGTGAAATATTACTTAAACACGAACTCTATCCACAAGCAATATTCATGGCTCAGCAATCCTTAGAAAAGGCCATTAAAGCTATTCTTTTAAAATTAGATCTCGCAGATGAAAAAGATCTAGGGGGAAGAATTAAGCATCAGATAATTAAAGGATCGCTAGAGTTAATTATATGCAGAAGTCTAGTTCAGCTTTTAACACTAATTAATGAGATATTTACCGAGCTAAAAAAGTCGGGAAAAAGCGATCTTTTTCCTCAAGGATCAATAAGTAATGTCAAAGATAAAATAGTTAGTTTCATACAAAAAGGCATTGAAAATGCTTCAACAGCAGTTACTACGCTTTATGCTCGTCGAAAAGAACTTTTCCAAGCTGTAGAGAAAATAGGTCAAATAGTTTTCCAAAAAGCGGATGAAAAATCACAAAAGAAAATAGACGAGATAATTGATAAAATCGCTAGTTACAATCTATTGGGCTGGGTTCTATCCGAAATTTTCGAACAAGCCGCAATAAAAATGGGGATTGATACTATGACCAAAGAAAAAGAGATCTGTATAGAATTTTCCAAAAGCATTGTTAATGCAATGGAAAAAGTGGCTTTTCATAATGCGATAGCTACTGACTTATTAATCCTTATGACTTTCTATTCTCCTTTCGAAGAAAATGTCTCAAGAATTAGATATCCGAAAACAATTAGCCAGCAAGAGGTGTTCACACCATTGAACATAAATAAAGATACGCTGATAGTTAAATGGAGTGAAGAATTAGTCGAGTTCATAAAGAAGAATAAGATATATGATCGTTTAAGAGAATTTATCCTTGAACAAGCGCAATCTAAGAAGTCTAGGGAGCTACTTAAAATCGAAGTAAATCGTTTGAAACTACTCACCAAGTTCATCTTGAATGGATGTGGGTCATCGTAGTGTATCAGGGGGGTCTATGAATCACCTTTCGGGCGAAAGTGTTACAACAGTTTCATCACCTTCAAGGAGCCTTTCTATTGATAGGAGAATCGGGTTACTTGAAAGAGGTTTTTACTGATTTGCTCAGGAGATGGGAAGAACTTGAACAGTTACACGTCAATAGGCTTAAGGATGTGATATGTGAGATCTCCTATGTTGGTGTAAGCACAGACTCAAGCAAGAGAAACTTTGTGCAAGAAATTCCTGTAAGGGCTAGAAAAACGTCATTACGCTTCACTTGCAGCAACTTGTCAAACCGTGGAGAATCCGCTCCCGGTAAACCTTTTAATTTTCGAGTCAGCGCAACAAGGGAACATCCGTGAGTGCAGCCAACAACGAAATTGATAATCTATCGCTAAGATCCTTACCCGTTCCTCTAGCATTTCTTCTGGTTAGCCTTGACCTCTTTATCAAAGGAGTTTTAATCTTATAGAAACGCGATAAGAGCTTTCCTTTGACAACCCTAGGATCGTTGCCGGGAAGATAGTTCATCAAAGCCACCTCCCTTTATTACTACTTTCCAATCCTCAATAACATACTTGTAATCTATCACCGGAACCTTTACAACTTGCTTTTCAAATTTTTGAGCAGGATTCTCTATGGGGTATATTTTCGGGTTGGTGAGAGCATTTTCTACTACGTAAAGCCAATACATATCCTTCATCCGCTTAGCTGTCTCCCACTCGTGGCTTGTAAACCTCACTGGTCCCGTCTCCTTAAAGGACTTGACTTCTATTACTCTGTCAAACGACTGGATATCATATCCCTTATACAACTTGGAGACATCTTTGATTCGTCGCCGTTCCTCATCGGTTCTAGCCCTCCTCATCTCATACTCTAGCACTGCATGCATTCCCGCTTCGTCCACGAGCTCCTTTTTCTCCTCGCCGCCCTCAGGCGCTCTTCTGACTATCGCTATTCCAATAAGCTCGTGAACCGGGTGGATTTTGAAGACCTCCTCCAATTCCTCCAGCTTTGACCTCAACTCGTTCATCAGCCTCTTCCTCCTCTTCCTCTCTCTTACGAGGAGCTTCGAGTAATGAGGCGCTTCATCGAGCTTAGTCTGATATTCAAGCTCTCTTCTATGAGATTTCTCAAGCTCTTTCATGTAATGCTTTCTGATTATCTCCTTTGTCGACTCCTTGATTTTCCGCATCTTATCCTCTAGAACCTCCTCCAGCTCGGCAATCCTTTTTATCAACTCTTTTTCGGTTAACTCTCTCCCAGTTAAAAGAAGCCGAGCATCTAGCTCTTGCTCTCCCCTTTCGTCAAGTTCCAGATCCCAGACTGCCCTCGGATCTACCTCATATATTTGCTCTCTACTGAAAAGAAATGCGACCACCCTTCCGTCCCTCTCGTATCCTTTCCGATCTTTTAGCATGAATCGGTAAACATAGAGGACGCCCTCCATCTCAGGGTGCTTAAAAACGGATGCTGAGGGGCGCATAGCGTCTAGAATCATGCTCATCACGTGGCTATTGCCTAGGGCGAGATACGGATAGCCCTTTTGTTGAGCTATCGTACTTGAGAACGTTCCTGTAATTATAGGCATCTTGACCTTGAATGCGAGCCTCCTAGGCATGACTATCCGGTATATCTCCTTCGACTCGTCGACAGGTTTCATGTCTCCGCCGTTATGCTTTAAATAAACTTCCACGAACCTTTTTACTTCGCCCTTATCTACGGCTTCAAGCCTTACCTTTTTGAATTCATCCAGTTTACTTTTGTCCAATTTATGGCCCACTAGCAACGAGTTGACTTTCTCCAGGATTCGCCTTCTCTCCTCCATTAAATTCTCTATTCTAACTATTTTAGCCGTCCAGACCTCCTTAGGCGCTCTAATAAGTTCCTCATATAGCTGTGGTATATCATCCTCCGACAGCAATCTGCCTATCACATCGTAAGCCCTGTCTCCCATCGCCCGCTTGATGGCCTCAAGCTTGTCTAGAATCTTTTTGAGAATATAACCGTCTATAGTTTCCTCGAGGACGAAGTTATAGTAGTGGACTGGCCTGGTCTGCCCTATTCTATGTATCCTACCCATCCTTTGTTCAAGCCTGTTAGGATTCCATGGGATATCATAGTTGATCATTATGTTGCAGAACTGCATGTCTATTCCTTCTCCCGCCGCATCCGTGCAAAC
>JAGGZB010000096.1 GCA_021162225.1 Candidatus Bathyarchaeota archaeon
AGAATCTGATGCTAGATACGCAAAGGTTAGCTTTGAAAAACTTGAAGGAGTCTATAAGTCTCCAGCGTTTGCAAGCAGAGCTCTGGGAAGAGTGGCTAAAAGGCTTGGATTAAAAGGGAAGATATCCATATACTCAGATGAAGACAATATTTACCTAGAGAAGCTCTAAGAGCTTCATAGAATGAAAAATAACCCCGAGATCGCAACGTTAATCTTCTTTCATTCATATGAATAGTGGTAATTATAAAAGAAGGTTATTTTCATATTTTTTATAGGCTCTTAAGAACTTCCAGCTTTAGTATTGATCTATCCTTTCTTCTTAAAAAGAATGAAGGAAGATTAATTATTGTTGTTCCCATCTTTTTATTGCTTCACCCACCAACTCAATTGCCTGCATGTGCTGTTGGCGATATTCTTCTAAGGTTGGTTTCCAAGAAGTCTGAAGAAAACCTAACAGTCGGGTAGGTGAGATATGTCGCCTGCAGTAGGTGACGGTCTTTTGAAAATTCTCCGGAACAGCCCAGTTGCTACCAGTAGGAATCTGATCGTAGCCGTGCTCCTCAAGGTCAAGATAAGCCTTAACATACTTTATTCTCTTACTGAACTTCGGACCATAATACCAGTTGCTTTGAAGCACAGTTTTAGGCATTTTGCTGAAGAATTCTTCGGGATGATGCCAGAGATAATCCGACCATATCCACGGCCGTGAACCACCCTTCTCAACTTGCTCGAAGAGGAAGTATAGGTCATGCCACCATAGGTCATATTGTCGAACCACAACGTATCTGTGGTGTCTTTGATGTTGCGGTGTCTCCTCATCCATTCCTAAATGGAAGAATCTTGGCTTATCGAATATTTCGATTACTTCGCTAATCAAGTCTCGGCAGACCTCATAGTATGTATCGGTTGAGACGCATCTGGAATAGGGACCTAGCCATGTATCATGACATGCTGAGAAATTAAGCTTAGGAATGGGTTCAAGTCCCATCTCGCGGATTCTTGAGAGTTCATCTCTTAAGCGTTTCACGGTCCAAGCATCGCGGACTGCTATTTCCGGATGAGACTCATATTTTACGGCGTCTCCGAGGTCTATAACCACCATGTTCATGCCTACGTCAGCCATCTTCTTTAGAATGTCGTTCCATAAGTTGATGTCTAGGCGGAGATAGGGTTTAGCGCTGTAATATTCCGGTATATCATCTGCCTCGCGGTCAGCCCACATGTTAAAGCTCAAGTGTAGCAGATAAGCCCATATCAATTCCCGAGAAGAACCAGCCGAAGACATACCAGTATTTCAAATCGTAATGGTATTTAGTATTTTCGTATACATGTCTTGGGTTCTCCACGGCTTTACTGGTCTACGAAGCTGATTCAATTCATTAGATGAAAAAATTAACATTTCGGCTCGTTTTTAAAGAGCCCTTTCTCCCGTCCTTTCTCATAGTATTTTGCATCTACATTTCCGCAGATCGCCCATTCATGTGACCTTTCTATTCCGTCGCCGTAGCCGCAGATATCCTTGGCGGAGGGTATGCGTTCAAATAATAGAGCATATATCTCCTTGGCTCTCATCGTCGTTCCAGGAGTCAGACCTAGCTTTTGCAGAACATCCAAGTCTTTCTTGTAATCTCTGATAAGTCCGCAGACATTATCGCAGAGATGTGTTTCCGGATTATAGCTCGGGCATGGAGGACATATAACATCGCAGCCTTCCACAAGGGTTATAGGAGTGTCGGGGTCGTCCTGTATCCTTTTTAAAACCTCATAGAGGTTATCTTGCTCCAGCGGTGAAGAACCTCCTCTTCCGTAAAAGCAGACTATGCACATCAAATGGTGAGGCCTGATGAAAAGTCTCTTGGCAGTGTATATTTCCTTAACCGACTCCTCCTTTGCCTTTCGCATCTCCTCCTTGCTTCTCAAACGAATAAAAAGCTTTAGACCTGCTTCCCGCGCTTTTTCGTAAAATCCTTTCTCGGCGTGCGGGCATCCTCTCCATTCTGGAGAAGATGTTGATGGATAGCTACAAATGCCGCTAATTGTTGGAATCCTTTCCAGCAGAAGGGTGTAGATGTACCATGCTGGACGAGTTGAGCCGGGCACTAATCCTAAGCGCTGTAATACGTCCAAATCTCTTTTACGAGTTTGAAGGTCACCTTTGAAAGTATATGAGGAGTTCTTATCAAGTAAATCTTCATAATATACGGGATGAACGTCGCATTGGAGAGTTATTGGGGTTTCCTTATCTCTCCATATCTTTTCCAGCACTTCTTCTACTTTCTCTTTATCGGCTAATGGCTCCTCACAGCCTCCGCGGTAACATACCGTACAGAGCAGAACGTGGGGTCTTATTACAAGAGAATTAGCACCATAATCTTCTTTTTTCATCGGTATCCCTTCTCTAAAGTGAAGAATAACTGTATATTTCATGCTTTTTATGTTTTGTTGCAGAATCAGTTGTTGCATGTATGAAGATATCTGTTGATTTTAAAGTCTAAAGTGTCAATGTTCTCCGCAATTAGGAAAAGTCCAATTTTAGCCCATCGAAAGAAGGCTGATGTTATGCTCTTTCGGAAGTCTCAAGTATGCTTTTCGTCTTCAATAAGTCTTTCAGAAGATCATCTCTAAGATTCACATTGTAGAGGGCGGCTGCCGGATGAAACGTTGGGATTACGTAGCACTTCCATCCGAGAAATTCAGCTTCGTATATTTGTCCGTGAACTCTGGTTATTCCATAAAACTTCATTTTCATCTTAGAGAAGATGTAAGCCGTAGAGTGGCGTCCCAAGGTCATTATGATTCTGGGCTTAATTACCTTAAGCTGTCTGTCTAGAAATGGAGTGCATACCCGCACCTCTTCAGGTTTCGGATCGCGGTTTCCAGGAGGTCTACATTTAAGAACATTAGTTATGAATACATCCTCTCTCTTTATGCCGACCTTCTCAAGAATCTCATTAAGTAGTCTTCCAGCCGCTCCAACAAAAGGTTTTCCCTTCACGTCTTCCCAGTATCCGGGGGCTTCCCCTATGAAAACAAGCATAGAGTCCGGATTTCCTTCTCCGGGAACCGGGTTTCTCCGAGTCTTCGATAGGCTACATCTGCTGCATTTTCTTATCTCTTCAGCTATCTTCTCGAGCTGTCTCTTCTTCTCCTCATATATTGACATCTCGCGATCACTAAGTTGATTATATCTCGATGCTTAAGGCTTTATGCTCGATTCTTTCCAGCAGAAGCCTGAAGATGACATATGAATAGAGCAGGATTAAAGCCCCGAATAGAAGATCTGTAAAGAAAGACGTCTCGAAAATGAGGCTGAGGCCTATGCAAGCATAGGTCGGGGCGAGGAGTATTCCCGAGAGAAGAAATGATAGCCAAGCGACAATAACTCCTGATGTAGCCCTACGTTTTCTCTCGAGGAAGTGAATCGTCACGAATAGATTTGCTGATGACCCTATCATGGACGCGGATGCCGCTAAGAATAGAGGCATCACTATGTTTGAGCGGGTAAGTATGCCTAGGATTAGTATGGTGACCGCTGGGATGAAGGTTGATACCGCTATGAATGCATAGAGGAGAGAGCTAAAGAAGATTTTCAGATTTAGCGGCGACGTTAGAAGCGTCCAGAGACTATCAAATTCTCCAATCCTCCAGTTTGCTATGAGCATTGTGGGGATGAGAAGTGAATAGGTGGCGAGGACGAGAATCCATGCTGAAGGTGACTTCTCCCCTACTAAACCTATTATTAGAACGATTGCGTATAGATACGTGACGAAGAAGAGGCTTCCATCCCTAACCATCCGTATCAGCTCCTTCTTCATCAGGAAATGGGAGATAGGCGACGGCTTAAGATCCAGCGTGAACTTCATTCCCATCTTGGAGAACGCGCTGATGCTTCTTTTCATCTTGATCGTCTGCGTTCTCATTGAAGCATCGAATGCGGAGTAAAAGGGAATGGGTCTCGCGTAGCGGAACACATCTCTTCCCGAGCATATGATGAGAAGCGTGGTTGAGAATGCTAGGTATAGGAAAAATCCCAGCAGAGAGGTGAGAGGTGGGGCTTCTCGAGATAGGAGGCGCAGGAGAACCTCCGCTGCGAAGGTTGACGGATACGGTAGCGATCTGTATCTTAGGGGGAAGCGGGGGTCAATAAAGCTCGCGGCTGGAAGGAGTAATATGGCTATTAAAAAGACGAGAATGAATCTCAGCATAGGCTCTCTGCGAATCGAGATTAGAATTGAGAGAGACTGCTTGATAAATGCTATGAAGATCAAGAGTAGTATTATGGTTGCGAGTAGCGAGAGAGCTATTGTTAATGGTAGAACAAGCATCGTGGTGAATATCCAAAGCGTAAGGAAAAGTGGGATTAGAAATATTGAGAAGACCGTTAGATCTGAGAGCATCGTAGCCGCGATGAAGGCTCTCGGAGTAATTGTAGAGGTGAAGAAAAGAGATTCCTCATAGTCGAAGACCGTGAAGCCCCTAAATGATAGCGTTATGGCGATCGCTAAGAAGGCGCTTATCAGTGCTGACGTTTCATCGATGAACGCTACAGGATTTATAAATCTTAAGGATTGGCTCAGACCTATCCCTAAACTGAAGCTTCCTATAGAGGTTCCGAGTAGGTATAGATATATGAGGAGGAGATTGATACGCGAAGCCCTAGCAGCTCCAAGAACCGCTTTGGTCTTCACGAGGTATACGTTAAGAACTTGTCTCATTATCAGCCTTCCAGGGATTGAATTCTTCGCTTTCCTCCGTCAGTTTGAGGAAGACCTCTTCAAGCGTCGCGTCGGCCCCCTCCCTTGCGATTCCGCGTAGAGTGCTCAAGTCGCCTGAGGCTACTATTCTTCCCCAGTGAATCACGGCTACGCGGCTACACATCCTTTCAGCAGTATCGAGCATATGGGTTGAGATGAAGATGGTTTTTCCTTCTTTGACCCTTTCGCTGAAGATTTCCTTAATCCTATGCTGGCCCACGGGGTCTATGCCGACGAGCGGCTCATCTAAGATTAGGAGCTCGGGATCGTGGATCAGAGCGGCTGCTATCGCGGCTTTCTGCCTCATTCCCCTAGAAAGGGAGAGTATGAGGCTTCTTCTCTTATTCTCCAGCTCGAAGACTTTGAGGTAGTAATTCATCCTCTCCCTTATTAACTCGTTGGGAACATTTCTGATCCTTCCTGAGTATATTAGGAACTCCTTTAGGGTTAGGTACTCCGGGAGAGAAATAGATTCCGGAACGTACCCTATGAGCTTTTTATACTCGTATGGTTGCTTAATGATGTCTACGCCGTCAACTATTATCTTGCCCCTATCCATGCTCAGCAGTCCAACTATAATCTTCAGCGTTGTTGTCTTCCCAGCGCCATTCGGACCTATGAGGCCGAAGATTTCTCCTCTCTCAACTCTGAGAGTCAGTCCCCTAAGGGCTTGAATATCTCCATAGGATTTCCATAGATCATAAACCTCTAGAATCGCCGTCAATCAACCCTCACGTTGTCTGCTATTCAATCATTTTTTATACCCGAATTCTCTGAGTATGTTTCTACGCCACTCCACTCCCTTTTCATCCTCGATTCCCTTAGGCTTCAAACCATCTATGACTCCAAGTATCCCCCTTCCTTGCTCATCCTCAGCGACTATAACTTTTAGGGGATTAGCTGTGGCGGCGTAGATCGTGCAGACTTCCGGGACATTCTTTAACGCGTTCAAGACGTTGATCGGATATGCATTTCGTAGAAAGATGAGGAATGAGTGTCCGCAGCCAAGCCTGAGCATGTTCTCCGCCGCAGCTTTCTTTAGTTCCTCATCTGTTCCCTCAACTCTGATCAGACATTCTCCGCTGCTTTCACAGAATGCGAGTCCAAACTTTATGTTGGGAACAGAGTTTACCATTGCTTCATAAATGTCTTCAACGGTCTTTATGAAGTGTGCCATGCCGAGAATAGCGTTACAGTCTTTAGGGGTTTCAATCTTTATAACTTTAATCTCCATGTGACCTCCTCCTTTGCGGAGATGGCTTATATTAAGTTTATGAGAAACCGTCCAAAAAAGGGTATCTGTTAGTGCCTTTTTCCGATTTTTTCAGAAAAGATTTAAGAAGAAACAGATAATTAAAGATTCGTTAGCATGAAGGGTTTTTTATGAAAATTGACGTGGTTATGCTGACTAAGAATAGCGAATATATTCTTAGGAGGTGTCTTAGCAGTATATACCGGAATATACCCGTAAATAATTTAATAGTTATCGATGGATTCTCGAAGGATAACACAGTTAAGATTTTGGAAGAGTTTAATGAGAAATATGGCAATCTGCGACTCATAAGAGACGGCGGAACAAGGGCTAGAGCCCGAGAAATAGGCATAGAAAATGTTGAGACAGAATGGTTCATGTTTGTTGATAGCGACGTAGTGCTGTGTAGGGGATGGTTCGATAAGGCCCGGAAGCATACAGGCTCCGGCGTAGGCGCCGTTTGGGGCGTGAACGTGGATATTATACCGAACTTTAGAAGTCGAGCCTTTTATAAGCTCGCTTTGCGTGTTGCGAAGGAATCCTTCAAGATTAGAGGAGGGCTGCACGACACGCTGATTCTCCACGACGCTGTTAAGGGTATAAAGATTCCGCCCTACCTCCATATCTTTGAGGATGCTTACGTTATAAAATGGATAAGAAATAGGGGTTATCGAGTTCGGATATGTGAAGATGTTTACTGTCTACATTACAAGCCTCCTGAAAACTGGTATTGGAGGGCAGCCGTCTCAGTTGCGAAGGCTGAGGTTAAATGCGGACTAGCTTATTCTGGACTCTACAGATACGCGCTTTACTATCCCTTCTTTTCAGCCTACTGGCTGATCCATAACCTCCAGAGAATCAAAAATGCTATGCAGTCGGGCTGAAGATTAGTGAACGTGAATGAAATTTGGTAAAGAATATTTTGAGAAGCTAAATTACTCCTCAAGGGAGTCTATGATTAAGTATTTCGGCATCAAAGTGCTATTTTGGGCCTCTAAAAAGCTCGGTAGGAATCTCTTCGACGGGAAGGGAAAGAGAGCTCTAGACGTCGGCTGTTCATTCGGATATGTCGCTTCTCTGCTGAAGCGAGCTGGATATGAAACCTACGGGTTGGATATATCTACGTACGCTCTACATGAGGCTGTAAGGAGGAAGGTGGATGTCTTCTTCTTAAGACATGACATTCAGCAGTCCCTACCGTTTGTTGGAAGAATCTTCGACTTGATAACATGCTTCGATGTGCTTGAGCATCTGGATAATCCTCTGAAGGCTCTGAGAAATATGTACAGGGCATGCAGGGGAATAATTATATGCACGACGCCTCATAGGCTTCTGGATAAGCCCGTAAGAAAGCTCGTTAGGGATCACGATGATACTCATAAGAGCTTAAGAACCCCTGAAGAGTGGCGTAGAATGCTAATCGAAGAGATGGGTTTGTCTCCGAATAATGTTTTAATCGAGAGCTACTATGATATTCCTATACGCATCTCTAATAGGCTTTTGACATTCAAGTCTATTAGGATTCCCAAGTTAGGATTAACCACGAGAATATTGATAAAAACTTAATTTCCCGATGGAGAATTGATCACATCTTAGGCATGCTAAGGATTCCTTCATCCACTTCCTTCAATGATTTCTTCTATCTGCTTCTTGGTTGCTATCCCCCTCCAGTATAGGGCTACTAAACCCAAGATGCATCTCACCCATACTGTTAAAAACCTAACGAGTATGGTTGCAGCAGCACCTACACTCAGCGGTACACCGAATATTCCGTAAAGCGAGCTCATAACAACTTCTGTTATCCCGGCTTCTGACGGTATCCCCGCTGGCATGTACTGGACGATTATACTTATTGAGTATACTACTGCAACTATGATGAATGGTATACTATAGCCAAGGGAAAAGAAGACCGTCTGAGAAACTAGAAGGCAGAAGATCCATGATGCGGTCGAGGAGAGAATCGATATTAATATCCTTGACGGCTTCTTCGCAAGGTTGGAGAGGGACAAATAAAAAGTGTTCAACACGTGCTCCAAGGATCTACTCCATTCTTCAATGTTAAATCTGCTTGGAACTAATCGTTCGGCGACCCATAAGACCGCTTTTAGAAACCTCCACGCAAGATCCCTCTTTAGGCATGCTAGGGCGATTAATGCGAGGAAGAGCAGGGTTAATCCGAGGGTTACACTGACAAAGTAGACTACAAGACTCGGCAACGGATAATTCGTTGCGATCATGTAGATGCATGCGATGGCTAAAGTGGCGGCATGCAGTATCATTCCATAAACGCGTTGCATGACAAGCGTCGCTGTAACCTTCCCCACATCTTCCCCGTCTCTCTTCATTAAATAAATCTTTGAAGCCTCGCTGCTCATGGACTCAGCTGGAACTATTATGTCGACGAGGTTCCCGATGAGCACATAGGCGATAGACTTGGAGAATTTCATCTCCACGGAGAGCGTTCTGAGAAGAATATGCCATGTTAAAGTGAAGAACACGACGTCGAGGATTGAAGCGAGAATGGATGCTGCGAAAATGCGTGGGTTAATTTCTCTGAATACCTCGGCTATCTTTGAGAAATCGACGAAGAAGAGATAAAGTATGAAGACGGATATGCCGAGGAGCAGGAGGGGGATAGTCCTCGTTAAAACCCTACGTCTCTCCAACATCGAGGCTCATCATCACTCAGTTATCAAAGCAAGCATTTCTTGAGGAAGCTACTCCACATTTCCTCAAGTATCCGTCGAATTTGAGGCATCTATTCATAAGCCAGCACCACTCGAGAAAAACGGTTTAAACTCGAATCTAATCTCCCCCCTCATATATTTTTCCATAATTCAAGAGAATCAGCAAAGAATATATTTACAGGCAAATCCAAAAAATAACTTGGTTATCGACGGGGGCCGTGGTCCAGCCTGGTCTAAGATTCGCGACTGGGGCTCGCGAGGTCGTGGGTTCAAATCCCACCGGCCCCACCACAGGATACACCTGCGACCTGCCTGCATTTTCTGAAGAGCTTGGCTGCTCGAACGCCACAAATAAAATATGCATCAAAAAAGTTTACAGCTTCATATCCCATCATATCGATAACATAGTAAAATCTTTTGACGCAAGAGATTAATTCTACTGAACACCAAGGATATTATGCGCAGAGAAGATGAGTACTGTCTCGCCGTCGACGGCGAGATTAAGGAAGGAAAACTCTTTTCTGACATACAAAGAAGAAAATATCCATGTACTGCGACTCATCGCTAGATCGTTCTCTTTAACGGAGTCTTATCGAAATCCTTATCGTTTGAAATTATCTCTTTTGCACCTGCCTTTATTGCAACGCCTAGATGTATGGAGTCTTCATAATCGAGGCCATATTCTCTCATTAAATCTAGTGCGCGGGTGGAGTCTTCAAGTTTTAGCGGTTCGATTACCAAGCCTTTCAGGTTTGTTACGGGATTGATAACTCCTTCCATGAGGGTTCTATCCTTCAAGTTCTTACCTGTTAAACCAGCTATAATTACTAGCGCCTCGTAAAGAGTTAGACTTGACGTCATGTATCTTCTACGAGGAGATTTTTCAATCTTTTTAATCCATTCGTATGCTACTTCGCCGAATGTGGGGTGTTTGCCAAGCCAGTATACGAAGATATTGATATCTACGTATCTTGGGCTGTCCACCATCTCTTTACAACCTCAGCTATGAATTCATCCAAATCTTCTGGCCATCTGGATATCTTGAAGGCTCCGAAATATTTGTCTGCAATCGACCCTAAGGGTTCCATAACGATGGACTTTCCTTCAACTTTAACGTTTACGTACTCTCCCTTCTTCAGCTTAACTTTTTCTCTGATGCTTTTGGGAATGACAACTCTGCCTTTTTCATCAATTTTCACGATTATAGACATTTAAACCCATCAGGAATATCTTTTCCCACCAACTCTTTTACATTTCTAGCAAATGCTTTTTAATTCCACATGCGGTGTCGCATCAATCTAACCAAAAGAATGAGTTAGTCATTATTCGAAGCTTCAGATGCTAATCTACAGTCTTTTTGCGCGTATATACTGGTTCTAGTATTCTTCGTAGAATTGTTTTAGGCTTTTTAGGGCTTTCATATAGCGTCTATAAATCTTATCATATAAGCTTCTGTTCATGTCTGGTTCATATTTTTCTTCTTCGGATGGAATATTTCTCCAAGCTTCCGCTAGGGAGGAATAATTCCCTATGCCGATGAAGGCTATTACTGATGCTCCTAAAGCCGTAGCTTCCCCTTGTATATTAGCGAAAATGGGTAAGCCAGTAATGTTAGCTCTTATCTGGTTCCACAGAGCATTTTTGGATCCTCCTCCAACAACTCGTATCCCGCATGGATGAAACCCTGTTGATTCACTTAAGATTCGAAGTGCTTCTGAAAGCTGGACAGATAGACCTTCAAGTGCAGCGCGGTATATTCGGCCGCGTGAAGCTTGTAATGTCAAGCCGAGAATTGAGCCTAACGTATTATATTTTTTGATCGGGCCGCTTTCCCTAACGAAGCTCGGTATTAGCGTCACGCCGTTTGCTCCTGGAGGAACATCACTGCCCTCTTTGATCATAATCTCGTATCCCCGTCGTCCTAGCTCGGGGAAGAATCTCTCTCTAATCCATTCTAGAACAGCTGAGCCTATCATGAGTATTTGAGGATTCCATAATCCGTCTTGAACATCAGCCTCGATTATTAAGCCGCCTTCGAAGCCAGCTCGGGTAGGCCTGAAGGATTCAGTTCTGATCGCAAGAATTTCCCATGTGCCACTTGAGAGTATGGCCTCGCCGGGTTTAGCTCCTGATCCCACTATTGCGAATTGTGTGTCATGTCCGCCTACAACAACGGGCGTTTCAGGCTGTATATTATATTTTCTTCCAGCATCATCCGTTACGTATCCAACTATTTGGCCAGGTTCATACCACTCGGGGAAGAAGCTCGCATCTAAGCCAGCTAGTTCTA
>JAGGZB010000115.1 GCA_021162225.1 Candidatus Bathyarchaeota archaeon
TGGGACGACAAGACCTTAACCGAGGCGGCTGCGACGGCCATAATATTACTTGAAACCGCTAGAGATGAGGATCTAGGTTTTAGGAAAAAACCTATTGGACTTAAAGCATATATTACTGAGGGGGGCGAGGGCGTGGAGGCAAGGGCCTCTAGAGAGCTAGCTATAAGGACGTTAATAAGACTATTATCAAGAAGAGGGGGTTGATGCGAGCTTGAAACCCGTGGGCGAGGTATTCAAGCTAAGAGCAACCTATGCGGAGATTAGAGAAGAGCTCACACCCCATTTCAGCGATGTAGTCCGTAATTGGATGGGAGAGCCTATACCAACCAGATTCAGAGACCCCGAATACGTTTATAGCTCCACCTACTTCACAGAACCCCTGAAGAACTTCATAAAGGGGGTTGCAGAAGCCCTGACTATACCTCAACCAAGCGGAGGCCCCCTAGAGAAAAGCTTCGGATTTGGGAAGACGCATGCAATGATACTCCTATGGCATTTATTCAACTCGGATCTAGCCCAACGACACCCAAACCTTAAGGAACTCGGCATAACCGACAACCTTGTAAGGAGCACCCTCGTACTAGGCCTCGACTTTAGGGAAAAGAAGCCCTTATCAGAGGTGATCCGCGAACTAGAAATCTACTCTGACCCAACTCATCCAGCATCCCGCTTTAAAGATCCAAGGCTCTTAGAGGCAATCTCATCCATACTCAGTAAATATGACCTGGAAACTGAGCCTATGAGCCATGAAGTAGCTAACCTAATCTCTGATATAATGGTGAGATATCGTGAACTCGGCGGAGAACCTAGACTCCTATTCCTGATCGATGAACTAGGCTTCGGCTTAAGCCTCAAACTCAGAACATACTGCGAGGAATTTAAAGAGGGTCGGGCGGGGGCGGAAGAACTCTATGCCGAAATAGTCAGATTCCTAGACTTTCTCTCACACCTCTACAGTAAACTAGAAGATAAAAACGTGCCCTCACTAATTATCTGGGCCATTACCGATCAAGATAAGAAAGACGTGGAAAGTCTGAGGGATAGGTATTTTGAAGACGAGTTCCTCAGACATAGAATAGATGCCATCCTTAAGCAACTCGACGTCTTAGCCGAGCGATACAAAAGAGGAACGGGAGGCATCAGCGTAGCAGCATTCTCATACAGCGCTAAACATGCCATCGAGATAGCAAGGTTTAGGGTGCTCAAGTCTGTGGAAGGAGCCGATACTCATGCTATAGCCAGCGAATTTCTCAAAGGTCTTGAAGCTCTCGCAGACCAGATAAATATCGGAGAGGAGTTTGAGGCTCAGAAGAGCACACTAGAGACATACTATCCATTTTCCCCCAGCCTAATAAGCTTGATGAATAAGCTTATGAAGGCTGAAGATGTCCCAGGTACAGAATTCGTAAGGACTGTTATAGGCACAGTGGCCAGAGCAGCCGAAAAGGCTCTAACCAAAGATCCCACGGGCTGCTTCACCATAGGAATTAAGCATCTAGAGCTACATGAAGCAGCTCTTGTCGAGCTGCTCAAGGAACTTTCAGAAACATGGATCGGCTTCTTAACAGACATTGAACAAGCTATAGAAAGAGCGTCGGAGGAGATCAAAGACATAGTCTCCCACATATCCAAATCAATAGCTGCCAAAGGCATCACGGCGATCTTCCCCGCACTACTTGAGACCAGGGACAAGAGTGTGATAGCGAGATATGGAGTAAACCTTCAAGAACTCCAACTAGATATCCTAGCATCATATCAGACCCCTAAGGCTTTAGAAATGATCGATAGGATGATGGATGCTCTAAACTATCTAAGAGCTGAGAGTGGACGAGTAGATGAACGCGAAGTAGACTCTACCAAATATTATTTGCCAACAATAGTTAAGACACCTCTGGCAAAGCTGGCATCCTTTATAGTCGATGAACGCAACAAGGTCAAAGACCTCAGTCAAGCACCAATATACATAGGGCAAAGCGTGATACCCTCACTCTTTAGACAGCTTAAGATCAGTATTGCAGGCTATCCAATAACCATACTCATGAAGAGCCTTAATGATGTGATGAATGATCTTAGCTCAGACAGGGATATTAATGAAGCTCAGAGAAGCGGTCAGCTGGCTGTGGTCGTAATCCCGCCTTGGGATCTAAACCTCTTTCAGAAGCTTTACAGGGAACATATATCATACGACAACCTGGTTACGCGAATAGGTTATCAGTTAAATGCATTGGTTAGAGCTAACAAGCTGCAAAGACCGCTTCATCTAATCGTAATGATCCCCGATGTAAGCGAGGCTAAACTAAGACCCCTACTGGAAGATGAGTTAGCAGTCTACCAAGCCACAAAGAAATTCATCAAATATTTAACATCACAAGAGCGCTCGATAGAAGAAACCGTTAATAGGATAGTTGAAGTAATGCACGACATTAGTAAAAGACTTGCCGCCACCTTACCGGAATATGCACAACCTAACAGAATCAAACGTAGAATTAAAGAACTTATCACCATGCAAATATCAGATTCGAGAACCGTCGCTCAGAGGAACATTATAGCTTTATCCCGTAGGTTAACTGCAGACACGGTAGGTCTTTATGAGAAGGCCGTTTATTTCAGCATGGATCAAGAATCGTTTGATAGCATGAGCATGACACCCATGCATAGGAGAACTATGGAGAGAGTTAAAGAACTCAAATATCCAGAAATAGAGAGATATGCCCCTATCGTGAATAAGTTTATCGAAGACCTTGTCAGAACCATAGGTTTCTCAACCGACGCATCCCTCATAGCAAATAGAATTAAAGAATCCTATAAGGGAGAATTCAGGATGGGGGTCGTAAGAAAGTCCGATAGAATAGATGACGTTGCGGAGAACGTTATGGTTGGAGCTTATGGCATAAGACCCATTAATAAGGAGGTAGCTTACGATGCAATTAAACTACTTGAAGGAGCTGCAATAGATCTCGAAGACAAGACCATTAAAATATCAATAAATGACCAACAAGGTCTAATACTTTTCGGAATCGAAGCCAAGAGAAAAGAAAAGGAAGAAGTAATAATGAAGCCTCCAAGCGAACTTCCACCGCCATCCATAGCAGTTGAAGTTAAACCAACTATACGAGAACTTCCCTTAGCTGTCCCAATAGATCTAAACGTACAAGACTTAACGGGCAAGATCTCCGAGCTAGTGGAATCCTACAAGGGTCTCATCGATAATATAACTATTCAGATAAAGGAGGTGAAAGGTGCTAGAATTTCAGCAACTACTATTCTGAGAGACGCATCTCCTGAGGACAAGACGTCCATCGGCTCCCTAATTAATTTGTTCAAAATCCTCGCTGATAGATACGGCACTAGACTGGCCATAACATTAAAATTTAAAAAAGAAATGGAACTTAGCCGATTAAAAGTTATCCTTGGCGATTACATGCCGAAGAAGATTACAACATTTGGCGATTGGTTACCTTAATACAAATCGGTGGTGAGTATCTTGGAACCCCTTAATGAGAAGATCATTCGGATTTTTGGCGATCTTGCCGTGGATAAGAGACTTGCTCGGATGCGAGAAGTAGCCCGCTTGCCACGATTTATCTCAGAATACCTAATATCCAGGTATAAGGATCCAGATGAATTATCTCAAGTCGTCACAGAATATTATCCTGATCCCAGTGAAAAAGACAAAGTGCTTAATAGGCTTAAGACGGAAGGTAGTGTTAAGCTTATAGACGAATTTAAGGTGGATGTTGACTTAAAACACGATATTTATAGGCTTCATATTCCCTGTTTACAGATATATGATGCTATAGCCTTGGAATCCATCGTGAAGAGCTATGAGCGAATACTTTCAGGTCTTTGGGGAATGGGGTTGCTTGAATATCGATCCAACATTGCAGAACAAAACTCTATTTCTCTAACGCCCATAATATTAACGGATTTTAAGCCGTTTCAAGTCTATAGTATAGATGTTAAAGAATTCATTGACGCTAGAAGGAAGTTTACATTAGATGAATGGGTGGATCTGCTGGTTCAGAGCGTAGGTCTCAATCCAAAAATGTATAGTGACTGGAGTAAATTGCTGCTACTCATGAGGTTAACTCCTCTCGTTGAAGGAAATATAAACTTACTTGAATTGGGACCAAGAGCTACTGGAAAAACCTACCTATATAGGAATATTTCATATTACACAAGAATCTATGCGGGAGGGACGATAAGCCCTGCAAGGCTTTTCTTTGACGCTAGATTAAGGGTAGTTGGAGACATAGGAACGCGCGACGTAGTAATCTTCGATGAGATAAGCAGAATTAAATTTAGTAGTCCTGAGGTCGTAGCTAAACTTAAAGATTATATGGTTGATGGACATTTTGAGCGGGCTACACTTAAACGAGCTCACAGCGACTGCTCTATAGTTTTTCTCGGCAACCTTGACATCTCCGAGTTCATGGCTATCATAAATTATCTACCGGACTTCATGAAAGATCAAGCTTTTCTAGACAGAATACATGGGATCATCCCGGGCTGGGAGCTACCTAAGATAAAGAAGTCGGAGCTACATTTAGCTCAGGGATATGGGTTAGCTGTTGATTATCTTTCGGAAATCTTTCATCAGCTTAGAAAGTATGATGTTCAACCCTTAATAGAGGAATCTATTGAATTGATAGGTGACTATACGATAAGAGATGAGAGAGGAGTAATAAAGTTACTGTCAGGATTGTTTAAGCTTACGTTTCCTCACGGAGAATTTGATAGGTCAGAATTAAAGCCCATAGCTTCATTGGCAGTGAAAGCTAGACAAATGGTTGCGGATGAACTAAGTCGTCTTTCACCTGTCGAGTTTCCGAGTAAAAAATTAGAGGTTCTAGTGAGAGGATGAGCTTAAAATTCTTAATGAAAAAATTTACA
>JAGGZB010000013.1 GCA_021162225.1 Candidatus Bathyarchaeota archaeon
CTTATATCTTAGGGCTTTCTTATGAATGAATTTTGTTCCTGAGTCAGCTATGCCTACAAGAGTATCTATTGATATCTCATCCAGCTTCTTAGCGTCCTTGATAATCTTCGGATCCGCCGTCATTATTCCTTCAACATCTGTGACTAATATGACCTGATCCGCACGTAAAGCCCTTGCAAGCACTAGGGCCGTCACGTCGCTTCCGCCCCTTCCAAGCGTCGTTATCTTGCCGCTCTTAGTCCTCCCAACGAAGCCTGGAACAACGACGACTATTCCATCTTCAAGGAGAGGCTCCACGGTCTCCCTGATCTTTCTCTCGCAGATCGGTAGGATTGGATTTGCATCATTGAACCTCTCATCCGTTATTATAGGCCATTCCCGCATCGACGGATCCAGATAAACGCTCCTTTGCCCCCGAGCCTTCAACCCCGCAGAGAATATTCGAGCGCTAGTTCGCTCCCCCATTGCAACTATATCGTCAAGCATCTCCGCCGAGACCTTGCTCCTACACGCATCAATAGCGGTTTTAATCAGAAAATCCGTAGTCTTTCCCATAGCTGAAACCGCAACGACTATCTGGACTCCTTCTCTTGCCTTTTTAGCCACAGAGTTAACGGCCCTAGCTATTTTAGACCCATCAGCTAGGCTTGACCCGCCGAATTTAACGACAAGACGCTGAACATCATTTCCATTTCTGCCATCATTCATAAACAAAAACCCCCAAAGAAGGAAGAGCTGAACTCTTTTCAGCTCTTCCTTTAAAACGTTGTATAGTAGCCGCTAAAATAAGCGAAGACGCTTCGAATCGTTAAAGTGCTATGTAGAGCGGCTTTCATTTCCAACAGAGGTGCTCTCCGAACCTCGGATTCTTACGTACGTCGTATATAAGTCTTGCGAAAGACGGGGCCACTTGGCTTCCATGTGAAGCCCAACACTAAATCTTTTATTACAATGTGTTCCTATTTTATTAAGCCATTAGAATCCAGAGAAGAGGATGTCAGCTTTGACCGAGATTGGAAAGAAGATTCGAATGGATAGGATAATGAATAGGAATACGAGAAAGACCGTCATTATACCTATGGATCATGGATTAACTATGGGTCCTATTCGAGGTCTTCAAGACATGAAAACTGCAGTGAATCGGGTTGCTGAGGGAGGAGCTAATGCGGTACTTCTACATAAAGGAATAATCAGAGCTGGATATCGCGGCTATGGCAGAGACATAGGCCTTATAATGCATCTCTCTGGAAGCACATCCTTAGGGCCAGATCCGAACGATAAGGTTCTGGTGGCTGAAGTCACCGAGGCGATAAAGATGGGCGCGGATGCCGTCTCAGTCCATATAAATGTTGGATCCAAGACTGAGCCGGCGCAGCTGAAGATACTTGGAACAGTTGCGAGAGAATGTGAAGAGTGGGGCATGCCTCTGCTAGCAATGGTTTATCCAAGGGGAGAGAAGATTAAGAACCCATACGATGTTGAGGTTGTTAAGCATGCAGCTCGAGTAGGTGCAGAGCTCGGAGCAGACATAGTTAAGACGAACTTCACGGGAAGCGAGGAAACTTTCAGAGAGGTAGTTAAAGGTTGCCCGGTTCCCGTTGTGATGGCTGGAGGTCCGAAGACGGAGACTGAAGAAGAATTCTGCCAGATGGTTTATGAGTCTATACGTGCTGGAGGAGCCGGGGTAGCCGCGGGAAGAAATGTATTCCAGCATGAAGACCCGACGAGTATGGTTCGTGTGCTCTGCGGCATAGTTCATGAGGGACTGGACGTTAAGGCTGCGCTGTCGAAATACATGAAGCGAACTAGCACGTGAAGCCTTTTAAGGAAAAGATTTATATGTCTCACGCTCATGCGTATTTGCGAGGGAGTACAGTGAGGGATCGAGTTCACTCGAGGCGTCTGCCTTCATTAAAGATCTATGCCTCCTCATTCTAAACCCTAGCGTAAAGTTTGGTTTTTCTAGATTGCTCCTTATACTTCCTTATTCTTCAATCAGGGTGATTAGCTATGAGAAAAGTTAAATTAGCCATACCTAAGGGACATCTTGCAGAGCCAACGTTCAGGGCGCTTGAGCAGGCGGGATACGTGATATACCGTAGAGAAGCATCTTATAGACCGGCGATAAATGATCCTGGAATAGAACTTAGAGTCTTAAGGCCGCAGGAGATTCCGATGTTCGTCAGCGAAGGCTTGCAGGATGTAGGGATCACCGGGCTTGACTGGCTGCATGAGACCCGCGCAGACGTGGAAGTGCTACTAAACCTTGAATATTCGCATGTGAAACTTGTCTTGGCCGTTCCGAAGCCTTGGAAGGAAATAAAATCTCTTTCAGACCTACTTGAGAAGTTTGCTGACCAAGGGAGGACGCTGAGGATCTCAACGGAGTACCTGAACGTTTCAGCCGACTACCTCAAGAAAAATCCGACATACCAGAGGCTCTATGGCGATAAAGATCCCGTAATGATAACTCCCTGGTGGAGGAAAGGGAAGAACGAGAATGTTCTTCTATTCTTATCATTCGGAGCCACGGAGGCTAAGCCTCCAGACAACGCTGACGCAATCGTCGATGTTACGGAGACCGGAGTTACACTTGAGCAGAATGACCTCAAACCTATAGAGACGGTTATGGAGTCGACTGCGATTCTGATAGCTAACCGGGAAGCTTTGAGGGATCCTGAGAAGAGAGAGAAGATATACGATATTCTAACACTTCTGAAGGGCGTCGTTGACGGGAGAAAGAAGCTGCACATATTCGTGAATGTACATGAGAGGAATCTTAAATGCCTCCTAGAGAGCCTACCAGCTCTGCGAAGGCCGACAATCTCTCCGCTATCAGAGAAGGGTTGGTATTCAGTGAATACGGTGATCGACAGATACGGTTTCCTTGAGATACTTCCACGCTTGAGAAGCCTCGCTCAGGGACTGGTAGTCTATGAACCCCGTCAAGTTCTATTACTAGACGAGATGGATCTTGGAGAAGAGGGAATTGAACGGAAAAGTAAAGATAAGGATCGTTGAGGGTTCCTCCCTTCCTCCTGAGACTCTGAATAAAAGGTGGCCGCGCATAGGAGGATTAGATGAGAAACTCGCAAAGAGAGTTGAGAGGATAATTCGCGACGTCAGGCTACGGGGAGACTCAGCCCTAATAGAGCTGGAGGAAAAATTCGATGGGGCTAAGCTCTCTCCGAGTAGGCTACGCGTAAACCAGGATGATATTGAGAAAGCATATGAGGAAGTGAGTGATAGGTTCATCTCCGCGATCGAATACTCCAAATCTCGCGTTGAAGCATTTCAGAAAGAAATCCTCAATCATCTTAGATTCACATATAAGGATAAAGGCCTTCGAATACGTAGCTGCATTTCTCCGATTCGAAGAGTCGGATGCTACGTTCCAGGAGGCGCGGCGCCCTATCCAAGCACGCTTGTCATGACCGTCATGCCCGCAAAGGTTGCAGGAGTTAAAGAAGTAGCCGTCGCCTCGCCGCCTAGGTGTAGGGGAGAGATTAATTATTCAATACTTGTAGCAGCGGATATCTGTGGAGTTGATGAGATCTACAGAATAGGCGGTGTTCAAGCAATAGCCGCTCTGGCTTATGGAACTCAGTCAGTCCGTCCGGTTGAGAAGATAGTTGGACCTGGAAACAAATATGTCCAAGCCGCTAAGATCCTCATCTCTAAAGATCGCCCCGTAGACTTTCCAGCTGGTCCAAGCGAGATATTCGTGATCGCCGACAACTCGGCTGATCCTAGGCTTATAGCTCTGGATATGATTTCACAGGCCGAGCATGTCGACGCGACTTCAGTCTTGGCGACGACGTCAAGGAGGCTTGCCAAGAGAGTCATCAATGTTCTCGAGGAGATCGCTGAATCCGCGCCTAACAAGGAGATGGTATGCGAGAATCTCTCAAGGAACGGTTTAGTCCTTATTTGTGAAAGCCTAGAGGAAGCGGTTGAGATAGCTAACGAATTCGCTCCGGAGCATCTTGAGATCGTGACGGAGGACGCATGGGAATTATCGGAGAAGATAACCTCCGCGGGCCTTGTGCTTGTTAAAGAAAACACGCCGGTAGCCGCGAGTGATTACTGTCTAGGAACCATTCATGTTCTGCCAACAGGCGGCTTCAGCCACGTCTACTCGGGCCTTTCAGTCCTAGACTTTGTGAAGCACTTCTGCATAGTCGAGGCTTCGAAGAGCAGGCTTATGGAGGATTGGAGAAGGGTGAAGGCGCTAGCGGAGAGCGAAGGCTTAATGAATCACGTACTTGCCGTTGAGGGGAGACTCGCCGATGAAGCGTGAAAAGAGGATAATTGGGAATGTTCTAAATGAGGCTCGAAGGTTAAGCTCCTACGATGTTGGGGAGACTATTGAGAGGCTGGCTCAAAGACTTAACAAGAAACCATCGGAGATATTGAAGCTAAACTCGAACGAGAACTTCTTCGTTCCCCTAGAGTTCCTTAGGCGTATGCTCAGAGAGGCCGTTGAGGAAGCTGATCCTAGAATATACCCGAGAGATGAGATTAAAGACCTAAGGAGAGCATACGGCGAGTACATCGGGGTGAGCTCAGATCAGATCGTTATAGGTACCGGAAGCGACCAGCTGATAGACCTTGTCTGCAGGATTTTCCTCAGGCGGGGAGATGAGGCATTAGCAATATCGCCTACATTCTCAATATATAGGAGATGTGTAGAGATTCAAGGAGCAGTCTACAAGCCTGTCTCGTTAAGGAAAGACTTTTCATTAGACGATGCGGCAATGCTGAACGCTTCATCCTCCAAGACTAAAGTCATTTTCTTATGTTCACCAAATAATCCGACGGCGAATAGACTTGAGCGAGAAGGAATAATGCGGCTGACGGAGGAATTCAGCGGCTTGGTCGCAGTTGACGAAGCGTACGTTGACTTCTCTGGGGGCTCACTTGTAGATCTCGCCGAAGAATTCGAGAATCTGATAATTTTTAGAACCTTCTCGAAGGTTTTCGGCTTAGCTGGGTTGAGGATTGGATGCGTCGTTGCCAACGCTGAACTCGCCAAGATAATGAACGAGAAGTTTCAGATGCCGTACAGCGTCTCTTTAATAGCAATTAAGGCGGCGCTGAAGATTCTGAAACATTCCGAGGTTATATATTCAGCTATATGCGAAGTTAAAAGAGAGCGTGAGAGGCTTATACGCGAATTGAATAGCATAAATGGAGTTAGAGCATTTAATTCAGAGACAAACTTCGTTTTATTCAAGGTTAATAGATCCTCCCAATCTGTATATAGGAGATTGTTGGAGAAGGGGATAATCATCAGAAACATCGGCAGAGTTTTAGAATATGAGAATTGCTTAAGAGTTACAGTTGCCCCAACGCCGATGATGAATAAATTCTTATCAGCCTTGAGGGAGACTCTCGAATAAAATGACGCTTAAAGAATATTTGAAGCTAAACTTAGAGAATGGAGAGGCCTATATCCGAAGGGATAGAATCAGCCAGATAAAGGAGGTTGACGGAATAATATTCGACTGCGACGGCGTCCTAATCGACATTAGAGAATCATACAACAAGGCAATCTCAAAATCTGCAGCTTATATACTTGAGAAGATGACTGGCTTCCGATTCCCCGAAGATTTATTCTCGAACGAGATAATCCACATGTTCAGGGCGACCGGAGGCTTCAATGACGACTGGGACACGGTCTACGGAATCATCATGTTCACGCTGAGCAAAATGCCTTCAGAGATACGTAAACGCTTAACCACGTTCGTAGAAGAGGCCGGATTTAGGAATTCCCCTATAGGCCGCCTCAGATTCATTGAGAATTGCTGGAAGAAGATTGGAGCGAACACGCTGGATGCAGGGTTCCTTTCCGAATTGGTTAAGGACTTAAAAGATTTCATAAAACTACTAGACTCTACTGGTAGGAGATCCGTTGACGAAAACCTTCTGAAGATTCACAAGCAGGATGCCGATTTCCAACGCTTCCACATGTTGCTTAAGAGATTTCTCAACTCAAAGGAAGTTGGCAGAAGTGTGATTGCGACCGTCTTTGAGGAATTATTCTGCGGCGCCCGCCTCTTTAAGGAGGCTTATGGAATCAACCCAAGAATCAATATGGAACCCGGGCTGATCGAGAATGAGAGACTGATCGTTAAGCCGAAGCACCTAGACTCTTTAATCTCGATACTTGGAAGGAAAAATCTCGGCATAGCATCTGGTAGTAGACGTAGATCTGCAGAATATATTCTCGGAGAACTGATTAAGAAGTTTAATCCTAAAAGCTTAGTCTTCGCCGAGGATGTTGAAGCCGCTGAACGTTTATTAAAGAAGCCTTTGAAGAAGCCGCATCCATACTCCCTACTAAGGGCCGCCGAAGGGTTTGGGAAGGTTAGGAGCATAATATATGTAGGCGATTCGATGGAGGATGCTATCATGGCATCTAGGGCGAGGGAAGAGATAGAAAGGGTTATCTTCGCAGGCGTATATCGTTACACAATCTTCGAGGAAGAGATGCTCCGCATCTTCCTGAAATATAGATGCGATATCATACTTCCAACGGTTAACGAGCTCCCATCAATACTAGAAATGCTCGGGAGGGGGAAGAATTGAGGATAGGCAAGTTCTTCAGAAAGACTAAAGAAACCGAGGTTGAGGTCAGCGTTAACCTTGACGGCGCGGGAACGGCCAACATCGACACCAAGATCGAGTTTCTAAATCATATGCTGAGATCACTAGCAACCCACAGCCTAATCGACATAACGGTTCATGCGAGGGGGGATCTTGTCCATCACATAATGGAGGATACAGCCATCGGTCTAGGAGAGGCTATTCTGAGAGCTTTAGGAGACGGGGAAGGTATAAGTAGGTTTGGATACGCGATTGTTCCTATGGACTGCTCTTTAGCCTTCGCCGCTGTGGATCTCTCTAGGAGACCTTACGTCAAGGTCGACTTGAAACTAGAAGGGAAGATGATTGAAGATATGCCCTGCGAGAATATTATTCACTTCATAGAAAGCCTAGCTATATCACTACGTGCAAACGTTCACGTGTGGGTTCAATACGGATTGAATGATCATCATAAGGCTGAAGCCGCCTTTAAGGCCTTAGCTCTCTCGCTTAGACAAGCAGTATCCATAGATCCTAGAAGAAAGGGAATTCCGAGCTCAAAGGGGGTAATTTAGGAATCGCCAGGATAGTAATTATAGACTATGGTGTCGGAAACCTCTTCAGCATAACATGTGGGCTGCGGAGAATAGGATTAGATGTAGAAGTAGCTTCAGAAGCTGAGAGTCTCAGCGTATATGATGGAATAGTTCTGCCCGGTGTTGGAAACTTCAAATCTGGAGCCGAGAAACTTCGTCTCCTGAAAGGAGAAATCGCCAGATGCATCAAGAATGGAACTCCGATACTAGGCATATGCTTGGGCATGCATCTTCTCCTCGAAAAGAGCCGAGAAGCGCCAGGTAGGGGACTGGGACTCCTCAGGGGAGAAGCGGTAAGACTTCCTAAAGACGTGAAGACCCCGCATATCGGCTGGAACAATCTTCACATGATTCTCGATAATGAATTATTGAATGGGATAGATGAAAAAGACTACTTCTACTTTGTTCATGGATACTACGCGAAGCCAGAGAATACCAACATAGTCGTTGCAGAAACAGAATATGGAGTTCGATTTCCGTCGGTTATCGCAAAGAGAAATATTTACGGTACGCAGTTTCACCCAGAAAAGTCTGGTAAGCCCGGTCGGAGAGTACTCATGAACTTCGCTGAGATCATAAGAAGATGATGGGGAGGAACCTACATGGAGGTTATACCAGCGGTTGATATCATGAAGGGAAAGGTTGTCCGCCTTTTAAGAGGAGACCCCAGGCAGATGACCTCCTATGAGCATCTCGGAGACCCCATTCACCTAGCTATGAGGTGGGAAGCTGAAGGCGCGCAGCTCATTCACGTCATCGATTTAGACGCGGCTTTAGGAGTTGGAGAAAACTTAGAAATCATCAAGTTAATTCTGAAATCTGTTAATGTCCCACTTCAGGTTGGAGGCGGAATCAGAAACTTGAACCTCGCTAAGCGAATCCTCTCCTTAGGGGTTAGACGCGTAATTCTGGGATCATTGGCTTTCTCAAATCCCTCAGCTGTAGAAACACTTATAAATGAATTCGGTTGGGAACGCGTAGTCATCGCTCTTGATCATAAGGACGGAACGGTTATGGTTAAAGGATGGGAAGCCTCAGCCGGGGTATCCGTAGAGGCGGCGGCTGAGAACTTCAGAACGAAGGGCGCTAGGATCTTTTTGGTAACGGCCGTAGATAGGGATGGCACGCTTCTTGGACCCGACGTAAAAGTTCTATCAAGCCTCTGCCGTAGAGGTTACAGAATCATAGCTGCCGGAGGAATCCGAAGCATCAACGACCTTCTAGAGTTAAAGCGTCTTGGAGTATGGGGAGTAGTCGTTGGGAAAGCCTTGTACGAGGGAAGGTTCAGCCTAAGCGAAGCTTTAAAAGCGGTTATGAATAGTTAGTGTGGTTGAGAAGCATGGTCTTAGCTAAGCGGATAATTCCGTGTCTAGATGTCGATCATGGAAGAGTTGTGAAGGGAGTTAGATTCTTAGATAGAAGAGAAGCTGGAGACCCTGTTTCCCTTGGAAAACGGTACAGCGAGGAAGGAGCCGACGAACTCGTATTCTTAGACATAACAGCCTCTCCGGAGAAGAGGAAGATTCTGAAGGAAGTGGTGCGGGCGGTTGCCTCTGAGATTGATATTCCATTCACGGTTGGCGGGGGGATCAGAAGCGTCGAAGACGCCCGCCTCGTTCTCTGTAACGGCGCAGATAAGGTCTCAATCAACACGGCTGCCGTTGAAAACCCAAGCTTGATAAGCGAGCTAGCCGATATCTTCGGTAGCCAATGCGTCGTGGTTGCGATCGATGCAAAGAGACGATACGAGAGAAGGGAAGGGAAGACGGTGGTTGAGACGGCTGAGGGGCCATGCTGGTTTGAGGTTCACATATACGGCGGATCTGGAGGTAAGCCTACGGGCATGGATGCTGTCCAATGGGCCGCTAAGGCCGCGGAGCTCGGAGCTGGCGAGCTACTCGTCACATCAATGGATAAGGATGGAACAAAGGATGGATATGATCTTGAATTAACAAGGAGTATAGTTGAACGCGTTAATATTCCAGTTATAGCGAGCGGAGGAGCTGGTAGACCTGAACATTTCTTTGAAGCTTTCTCGATTGGAAAGGCAGATGCAGCCTTAGCCGCGTCGATATTCCATTTTGGCGAATACTCAATCTGGGAGGTGAAGAAATTCTTAGCTGAAAGGGGTGTGCCTGTTAGGATTTGAGGATTAAAAAGCTTGTGAGCATAGGGGATCTGGATTATAAGAAGGTGAAGGGACTAATCCCAGTAGTAGTTCAAGACTACAAAACGCTTAAAGTCTTGACGCTCGCTTACGCGAATCGTGAAGCCTTGGAGAAGACCGTTGAGACGGGCTATGCCCACTTCTTTAGGAGATCATTCGGTCGAGTTATGATGAAGGGAGAAACATCTGGGAATGTTCAGAAAGTCAGGGACGTACTTGTCGACTGCGATGCAGATGCTGTGCTTTATCTAGTTGAGCCGAAGGGTCCAGCATGTCACCTAGGCGAAGAAACATGCTTCCATAACAGACTTAAAGAATTCGCAGAGAAGGAGAGCTGAGCCTCTAGGGCTTCGTGACCTCCATTAGTCTTTTATTCCAGATTTAAGGATAAATTAGTATCATGTCTTCAAGGATCAAAAGAATTCATGAAGAGGCGATCCTTGTCGATGCTCACAACGACACAATCGTGGCTCATAAGCAATTGGGAATAAGCTTAACCTCGAGAGCAGATGAGACTCAGGTTGACTTTCCAAGACTGAGAGAAGCATGCGTGGATGTTTCCTTCTTCGCCGTTGACGTCACAACAGCGTTCAAGAGCCACCTGACCTATGCCCTAGACGCGTTTGGATTCTTTGAGAAGGAACTAGAGCAAGCTGGAGAAGATGTAGTAATAGTGACTACTAAGGAGAGCCTAGTTGAGACCATGAGGGATGAAAAACTAGCCATAATATTAGCAATAGAGAATAGCGATGCCGTTGAGGGCAGCCTAAACGTTCTAAGGATGCTATTCAAACTCGGCGTTAGAAGCATAGGCTTAACACATAATCCTAGAAGCCTAGCTGCCGATGGCGTCGGCGAGTCTAGGACGGGTGGAGGATTAACTACCTTCGGCGTCCAGCTGATTGAGGAGATGAATAGACTTGGGATAATTGTTGATTTAGCACATATAAGCGAGAAGGGCTTCTGGGACGCCCTTGAAGTTTCAAAGAAGCCCGTTATAGTCTCTCATGGAAACTGCAAGGCCCTTTGCGATCATCGGAGAAACCTAACGGATGATCAGATAAGGGGCCTTGCATCTAAAGGAGGAGTAATCGGAATCACGTTCGTTCCAAGATTTGTAGATGAGAAGAAGCCCTCATTGAATAGGCTCCTCGACCATATAGACCACGCGGTTGATATAGCTGGAATCGACCATGTGGGCTTGGGCTCAGACTTCGACGGAGGGGGCACCCTTCTGAAAGATGTAACAGAGTTACCTAGGATAACGGAAGGCCTGCTGGAGAGGGGATACGAAGAGAATGAAATCAAGAAGATACTCGGCGAAAACTTCATAAGGGTTCTTCTGGAGACCCTTCCCCGATAAAAAAAGTCAACCGTAAAGAGACGCTAAGCTAGATCTCCCGCACCTCGCAGTGTATCTTCTTTAGGATCCCATCCGTCTGCGAAGGCTTAACCTTAAGAGTGTAAAGCATCCTGCGTGTTCTAAGCTTAAGTTTAACCATATCCTTAAGCCTCTTCACGAGGCAGTACCTAGCTCTCCTAGAGATCTCTATGAATTCATCAACATCCTTTATCTCAGTGGGCATCTCAGATCACCAAGAAAAATAAATCATAAAATCATCCTTAAATCTTATCTCGAAGCGTCAGCGTAGCATTCATTTGAAACTAACCATTCACTAATAATTATTTTGCATCAATCATTAAACTTTGTCTTCAAAGCCTTCATCTCTTCATCTCTGTAGAAGCGAAGTCTATTCATGAGCTGGTTGAAGTCAATCTGATGAGCGTCGAATTCCGGACCGTCTACGCAAGCAAATTTTATTTCTCCGCCGACTTTAACTCTGCATGCTCCGCACATGCCTGTTCCATCAACCATTATCGGATTTAAGCTCACAATAGTTTTTATGCCATAAGGCCGCGTTACTTCCGCGACTGCCCTCATCATCGGAACAGGCCCTACGGCCATCACCAAATCGAATCTTTTCCCTTCTTCAAGTAGCTTCTTGAGTAGTTCCGACGTGAATCCTTTGAATCCTTTGGATCCATCGTCAGTTGATATGTGCACCTCATCGCTAAGTCTCCGCAGCTCATCCTCTAGGAGAAGAAGACTCTCAGTTCGAGCTCCGAGGATCGTGACGACATAGTTTCCATGAGCCTTTAAGGCCCTAACCCACGTATAAGTTAGCGCTGTTCCAACGCCTCCTCCAATAACAGCTACTGTTCCGTAATTCTTTATTTCTGTGGGGTTTCCTAAGGGACCGACGAGATCCATCACGTAATCTCCAGCCTTCAGCATCCCAAGCTTTCTTGTTGAGACTCCTACTTCTTGGAATATCAGCGTTATCAAACCTTCAGACTTATTCCAATCGAATATTGTTAGGGGGAAACGCTCCCCATACTCGTCAACTCTGAGAATCACAAACTGACCTGCCTTAGCCTTGTTCGCAATGAGAGGAGCACGGATTACTACACGTTTGATACCCGGCGCGAGCTCTTTCATATCAACGATTTCAAACTTCTTCGGCGTTGAAGACACCTCTTTAATAATCTGTAGATTATCTAAAAATTTGAAATGACATTATAAATCTTCTTTCGTGTTTCCACTCTCGAATAGACGAAGAGAAAAAGGCTAAGGCGATATGTTAAAATAAGCCTTTTCAGCCTCGTCTATATGAGACGCATGCTACGTAGTTCTTTAACTATTCCATCTACAACTAAGCCGATCTCTTCTGGAGATAGCTCCCTAGGCCTCCTGTCGTGAAATGGGAGATCCTCAGCGATCTTAACAGCCTCTCTGCTCGATAGTCTGAATCTACTGAAGAATGGGATAAGCGCGTTTCTAAGCTTTTTATTTCTCTGTGTAAAGATCACATTTACAACATCAAAGAATAACTTTTCATCAGTCACGTTGAAAGGAGGCTTTCTAGGCTTTAAACGGACTATTAAAGAATCGACTTTCGGCTGCGGCCAGAAAGACTCTTTAGGAACGGCTCCTAGGATCTCAACCTCAGCCCTGTAATAGGTTGCTACGGTGAGTCTGCCATAATCACGAGATCCTGGAGACGCTGTGAGTCGTCTCGCAAATTCCTCCTGGAACGATAAGATTGCCTGTTCAAAACACTTGTTCAGAAGCCAGAAATGTAGAGGGGAAGATATCGAGTACGGCGGGGTTGACACGACTTTATTGAATCGTGGAATCTTAACTTTCATGACGTCTCCATGTATAATCGTCACGTTATCGTATGGTCTTAGCCTCCTCTTCAACGCCCTAACTAGTCTGCCATCGATCTCTACGGCTAGGACCCGACCAGCCTTTTCGGCGAGTCTTTCGGTTAGGAAACCGAGTCCAGCTCCAACTTCGAGAACCACATCTTCGCTATTTAGGGATGCATAATAGACCAACTCCTGCAAGATACTCTCATCCACAAGGAAGTTCTGTCCTAGGCGCTTCTTCGGAATAACCCTATAATGCCTTAGGAGACTCTTCACCTCGTTGAGAAGACTCATCTATCTGCCCCGCCGTTAAGTGAAAAAGCACGTCGTGTTTTCTAGAGGATGCCTAAGCCTGAGGGAAGCTACTTATCCTGAGGGGCGGGTGAAGAGTCTATACTTGCTTTCACCAGCGAGCTCCTCCATCACGCGCTTTGTTATGAGTTTCAGTGGGCTCGGTATATTGATCCTTTGCTGGAGATCCTCGAAGCTCTCGAAGGGCTTCTTCTCCCGCTCATTCAGAATATTCCACATATACTTCTTTCCTATTCCAGGTATGAGCTCAAGCATATGCATCCTAGGCGTTATGGGACGAGCAGTATTGAAAAAGTCCACGAACCACTTCTCCCTCTTCTGAACGATAAGCTCGATAGCGCTCTCAAGCTCCATCTTCGCATTCGCCGTTAACTCCTCGTAGCCTATTCTGCCGAGTATATAGGCTATCTCCTTTCTAGACTCCTTCCCAACGTAGACTCTGTCAAGCGGCTTAAGCGTCACTCCGGGCTTCACATTCGCTTCAAGAAGCGTAAAGTATCTTTCGCCAATAAGTTGGACAACCGCTCCCATCCTATATTTTCCTCTCATCCCTGGCTTGCCAAAAGGTAAAAAATCTAGGACATAAGCATATTCCTCATATAGATGTTTTCCCTCTCTTTCTCTACGTTCAGTCATCTCTATCCCTTCCTTTAATTCGACAAAAAGAGAAAGTTGCCCGCCAAGTTTTTCTAAATATGTTCTATATGCTGAAATCCGTTTTCTCCGTGAGTATATTCCGAACTTGTTCCAATCAAAATCTTGAGTAACGCTTTAAAATAGAGAATTGATTCTCCGCGCATTGAATCTCACCAAGCAACAATCTCTCTTTATATATCTAAAATTTAATAACTCTTTTCTTTTTATTCTTGTTCTTCTTCTCCCCTATATTTGTCTAGAAGACTGAGAATCATCTCTAGCTTTGAAGTCTCCACTATTCTCCGGCCGCCAGCTAGAAATACCCTGAGCTCCTCTATGCTTTTGGGCATGCAATTGACTATTTGGACGGCTGTCTCCTCATCTAAGCCAGCTTCCTTCATAAGCTCATCTAACAATTTCTCAGCCGCTTCAGGGCTGAGCTTAGAAAATTTGCTGGCGTAATCCAGCGTTCTACGCTGGAACTGATCCAGGTTCTCCTCTCCTACGGCTCTAAGTATAGCTGCTACTTGAGGAACAGTAATCGGCTTAACCTTCAACAGCTTCCTAACCATTTCGTTCATCCGCCTCTATGAATCTGAAGATGCTCAGGCATGATTATTATGTGCTTAATGGCTTTTCCCTGCGTCACGGCAACTTCATATGCTCTTCCTCTCTTGCCCTCGATCACGCCTATCTTGCCGTGGTATCTACGATGAGGCATTCCCTTATGAAAACTTGGATCTATCTTAATCACAACTTTGTCTCCAGGCTTATAATCATAGAGTATTCTACTCAGCTTGAGTTTCCCCCGCTCTCTGGGCTTCTTTCTCATAAGCGAGCGGGTTTTCCTTCTAAATCCCCTAGACTTCGCCATTCTCTTCCTCCTCCAACACACCTAACACATCCAGCTCTAGAGGTCGGGATTCAACCTCTAATATTTGCGAGACGCTCGGTCTCGTTCGTCCATTGTCACCTGTCACCAGCTCCTTTACGTACAAGCCTCCTTGACACTTTATTATTAGCTCTGCCTTGTTCGGGGAGATTCTCTTTATCTTCGTCTCATATATGTGTTTTTCTCGCGTTAGATCCGCCCTTCTATGCAGAACGCGCATAGGCGTTCTCTGCAGAACCTTGATGCCACTGAGCGCTTTCTCTAGCTTTTCAAGCTCTTCGTCGCTCACGTCTCTTCCAAATTCTACTAGAACTCTGTAGATTTTTCGAGCAGATTCCATATCCTTTATCTTAAGCACAGCCCTTCTATCCACGTATCTTAATCCTGAAACCTCTATTTTTCCATGAGCCCTCTCATTTATTACACGTTCAATCTCCGAAAGATCAAGTCTTCGCTTCCTAGGCTTCTTAATCTCTATAACGAAGGGTCTTCCGGATCCGAGCATACGCGCGTCAACGTCTTCACGGCCAGCTCCATGAAACGAGGAGTCCTCTCCAAGGGTTGCTTCGAGGAGAGGGCCAGCTATGAGTTCCTCCACCGATTCTGGATACATCTTCCCGGTCCAGTTACATCTTGGGCATCCCTTTCCATGACATCTGCTACAAATCCACTTGGACTGAGGAATTCCACGTATGAGCTTTCTGTATCTACCCATTATGTAGAGCGAGCCGATTTGAAGCTTGATCTTCTCAGTAAATGGGTTAATGAGAATTACTATCTGAGGCTTCATATAATTCGCTCTTTTTCCCGTAGCCTTTGCAATCATTTTCCCTATTACCCTGCTGAACTCATTCTTCATGCTCTCGCCATATTCAATCCCGAATCTAGCTCTCAACTCGTCTTCTCTCTCTTCAATCTGCGCGGGAATCCTAATTCCTACCAAAAACGTGTCATACTCGTATTCTTCCAGCATCCCTAAGATCTTATCCACAAGTGGAGAGAGATTATCAAACTTGTCGCCGCATAGAAAGCATTTCTTTCTTTCGCCGCATTGTTGGCCATGTTTCCGAAGAATGCTAAAAGCAACTTGTGATCCGCCATTTTCGGCTAGGATTCTGAGCAACTCATATCCTTCAGGATTCTGCGTAAGGACTAGTCTATGAGCATCCATAGCTAGGAGAGTCTTTATTGCCCGTCCCCTATCGCGATTTTCAATTCCGTAACCTAAAAAGGCAAATTGCCTACCTAAACAGTTATCGCAGAGAGGATATTCCTTAAGCATTTTCTGAGCCTTATCAAGCATTTCCATCCGTATAGATCACCATACTTCGAATGTTTAAAATAGTATCGAGGCTAATTATTCAAATCCCTTATATTTACGTTCCTCCAAACGAGTCTTTATCGGCGATTAGAATGAGGCTCGTCCGATACACATATCATGGTAAAGAGTCCTATGGCATCCTCAGAAGAGAAAGAATAATAGACCTGCCGCTTTTGATGAAACTTGAGGGAGAAACTGCTCCAAAAAGCTTAGAGGACTGGATAAGTTCTGGGCGGGGAATAAATGAAACCGAGAGTCTAATCGAAGAGTTACCTGAAGAGAAAATCTCCCGGGTTTCAGTTAGCAAGAAGGAAGCTACCTTAAAAGCTCCAATTCTCCACCCGCCTAAAATCGTTTGTTTAGGCTTGAATTATAGGGATCATGCTGAAGAAGCTGGGGCTGAGATCCCGGATGAACCTATAATCTTCATGAAGCCTAGAACATCAATAATAGGCCCGGATGAACCTATCGTGAAGCCTAGCTTCGTGAAGAAGCTGGACTATGAGGTTGAATTAGCAATCGTGATGGGCAGAAAAGGAAGGAACATACCAGTTGCAGAGGCAAATGAATATATCTTTGGATATACCGTCTTCAACGACGTATCTGCACGTGATATACAATTTAAAGATGGGCAGTGGACGCGGGGAAAGAGCTTCGACACGTTTGCTCCCATAGGACCTTGCATAACAACATCCAAGCAGATAGGGAATCCAATGAATCTTAGGCTTACAACAAGGGTGAACGGAGAGATCAGACAAGATTCTTCAACAAATAATATGATCTTCAATGTGTATGAGATGGTGCATCACTTAAGCAGAGTTATGACTCTTGAGCCATGTGACATAATAGCAACAGGAACGCCGGGAGGAGTAGCTGCCTTCATGAAACCTAAGCCGAGATTCCTCCAGCCCGGAGATATAGTTGAAGTCGAGATTGAAAATATCGGAACGCTTAGGAACCCTGTGATCGGGGAGGCCTTAAGCCGGGATAAAATCTGAAAGAGGAATAGATGTCTATTCGTGGGTCACGGCGGCTCATCTTCGCCATTCAATAAGGCAATCTAAGGAGGGATCACTTCCCTTCAATAATAGCTCGTAGCTTATATAATGAGTATATGAGACAGAATGTATAGATTGTCCCGATGAAGGCGAATACCGGAACATATATGGCTCTAGGGATAATTTCCATCTTCTGCAGGACTCCTATGGCTCTGCCCAAAACGAAGATTGATAAGCCGCCTACAAGAAATCTCATAGCCTTTATAGATTCCTCTTTCTTCAGAAACATTCTGGCAACGGAGAACTTCAAGTTTCTCCTAGCTGTCAAGTATAGGGAGATGGAGAAGAATAATGCTACTCCAAGGATGATACATCCAAAGATCGGTATCTGCGGGATCACTTCTTGATCACCCCGTATAGAAGATAAATGGCATAAAGCAGAGCTATTACGGCCAGATCCGCCGTACACCTCCCTATCTCGCCATACATCGGCGCGTACACGCCTAGACTGAAGAGTATATTGCTCACGAATGCTAGAAATATGTTCAGGAAGAAGCCGATGAATACTCTTAGAATGGTCTTCTCCTTAAGGAAGATTCTTCCAGCCGTCATGTTCTTCCTTCCAAGTCTCATCATAACCTTATACGTATAGCATAGTGTTGTTATGGATAATGCCAGCACAACTATGCTTCTGATTAAGCCGATCGGATTCAAAATTTTTCCTCCGGGAGAAAAGAGACCGCATTTATGTAAGGTGTTTCTTGAGTATTAATGTTTGTGGATTATTAGTATGAGAATGGAGAACTTCCACAATAATGCTCCAGAAGCTTTAGCTATCTTCCCACTTGCATCTTAAGGAGACCCAGCGGAGTTTTCGGGGGATAAAACGACGAATAGAGCTGCGGGACCAGCTCTAATACTATTATCTTCGCCGTTTCTCCCTCAACTATTATCTGATGAAGATTTCCAGCCTTAACTTCGCTCATCACAGTCTCAGCTACGCCAGTCATAGTCGCAAATACGCATACATCAACATTTGCTTGCGATGCTCGATGCTATTAATAGGCCGTCTCTTGCAACGCTACTGATGCATTTATACCTCCAACCTTACGTAATCCGCTTAGAACCTGCTTTATCATAGATTTAACTGGAACTTTCTCCGCACACTTGCAGTATCTGCTACATACCCTTCACTAAATCGTAAGATTCGCCAGTACGCTTCCACTTATCAAGACCGCATTCGACGGTTCAGGAATCCTCGACATCTCAGAAAGCAGGGATCAATTTAACATGATCGTGCTCTTCTCCTCTTTTTCAAAAATGTAAACCCGCCTTTTAAAGCCCCCAGGGATCAACGAATCTCCATCACCGAGTCTAATGAATAAAAACATTAGTGTTTGAGATGCCTCTCCGGATATATTTTCGAAGGTTAATTAGAGTAGAGCATTTTATGGCTACAATGTCCCTGTGGTTCATAGTCGATAATCATGGATGAGGAGATTGAGCTTGCTATTAAATGCATGATGAGAAGCTGCTTTCGGGAACATCGCCGATAGTTGAAGAGTTTGAGGGTGAGATAAAATCTTATATAAAAGAAGATAATGCATCTATTCTTGGGCCGCGGTAGCTCAGCCTGGGAGAGCACCCGACTAGGAGGCTACACGTCCCTAAGGGTGAAGCTGAAGTCTAAGAAAAGGTTTGAAACCGGGTCGTCGGGTGTTCAAATCACCCCCGCGGCACCACAGCTGAACCCGCGGCATTTTTGTAGATGGCTACTTCCGCTTTCTGGAAATTCCTTCATCGCTTTTCGATTGAACATCCCAAGTAATAGTAGATCTCATTGACATCTTTGAGGACGGGGTGGTCCGCGAAGACGCGGATGATGGGGTATTGGGGGCCTTCTATCCAGTAGTCATCTAGGTCACATACCGTATCTTCATTGAATTTGATTCCGAAAAATGCGGCTAGCGGGTTTAGGGTTTTGGAAACTTGCTGATGCTCGCTCATGTGCCACTCTCCCATTAGGAATAATCCTCCGCCATTAAGGACGAAGTGAACTATGGCTATGATTTCGCTTGGAAGGAATCTCTTGTTAGGTGCATTGATTACTAAAACATCATAGTTGTGTAGCGTACTCCAATCTATTTTGCGGGTGTTCCTTTCGACAGTATATCCCAGCTCTCGGAGTCTTTCTGCAAATTTAGAGTATCCAAGCCACGGGTCATCAGAGTTTATGTCTTCTAACTCATTATGTGAGGCGTCGAAGAGGATTCTGTAATTGTTTCCACAAGCCTGTGCAAGCCAGTTTATTATGTTAATTCCAAGCTTGAGATCGTCGGCTTCATCAATCAATACATTTGAAAGGAACCCTTCATCCC
>JAGGZB010000186.1 GCA_021162225.1 Candidatus Bathyarchaeota archaeon
GTCTAATTTGAACCCGTTTACGCGAGAGTAGAGATACTCTATGTGTATAATCTTCTGACAGATTCCCCCTCGTGAACTTAACTATCTTAGGCTGAGGAGCCCCATGTATATACTCTACTCTCGAATATGGAACTCCTTTTACCCTACGGTAGTTACGTGCCTTCATCTTTCCACACCTCCTTTATCCAAAGGATGGAGATATTTAAATCTTCATTTCTGAGACTTATTCCCTTAGTGGCTTTCTCTTAAACCATATCTTTGCGAGTTCGTCATAATTGTCGAATACCCTCTTCAATATCGGTATGTAGAACTCTATCTCCTCGTCAGTCATGTACTGGAACTGATACTCGCCCATGTAAGGGGAGGGTTTTCCGATCCTTGTTATAAACTCTATATGTATCAGCGGATCCCCCTTCCTTATAGTTATAGGCTTCCTATCGTTGCTTAGGTTGACGAGCTCCAGCGCGAGTCTACCCACGAAGCCACTGTGAACCTTCGCGGCGTTCAGGAAGGATAAGCCAGCACGGCCATACTTGCTCTTCGCTGTCAGGTGCGCTACGTACCCCGGAGGAGTAAAGACTATTTCCTTTGAGATCAAATTTCTGTGCTCAAGATAGTTTAGGGTAACTTCCTCCTTCACTGTTAGAACATAGCCATCTCCATCTAAAAGATTCATGTCAAATGGATAGATGCACTTGTACTTTTCAATTAATTCCATCAGTTTGTCTTTTCCGAGGATGCACATTCCCGCCACCGATTCTTTTTCTCAGCCTCAAAACATAAGGTACGAATATTATTTAAAAGAATAGCTAATAAGCGACATAATATTCTAGGCGATGACTTCTTTTCACATCTAGAACGAGGAGACAAACAAATACCACATATATGAAAAATGAGGATTGATTGAGGAAGGAGAAGATGTAAGACCGGGCGGCCTTTACTCTCCCCGCACGATCTCTATATCGCTTAATGAATCAACGTACTTCTTATACCACGGCCTCGCTTTTCCCTCGGTTATATCAACTAGTTCATTGAGTCTTTTAACACCCGTGGTTAATAGAAACTCGTCCGTATCCTCTCTTCCGATGGCTTCCTTCCATATCGCTCTTCCACAGAGGAAGCCTGAAGCCCCATTCTCAACAGCATATTTGAGGTTCTCTCTGAATTCCTCATAGTCGACTCCGGCGCTTAGAATCACCCATGGAATCTGGCTGGCTTCATCAAGCTCCTTGCAAGCCTCAGATGGATCTTGCCCTAGCTCCTCAGCATATTTTAGATTTACCGGGAACTCAGCTTTGAGAACATCGACGCAATATTCAGGCTTCGTCAGCTCTTTAGCAGTTTCAATAACTATCTCAGGTCTTATCTTCGAGAATTCTTTAGGATCGCGTTTCTTATGTGGGCCTCCCTCAAGAGAGTGAGAGACTGGTTCCAGCAGGAAGGCTATGTCATACTTTTCACATGCTCTTCCAACAGCCTTGACCATTGATTCCTGATATTTCCTTGTCGGGCTGTCTGGGCGGTAATAGACTAGCATCTTAACTGCGGCTGCCCCTCTGTTTTTGATTTTCAAGACTGCTTCTTCAACGTTTAGTCCCCCGAAGATCTGAACTTGAGGCGCGAATTCTCCTTTTCCACCATATCCACTTGCCTCTACGCTCATAAGCACGCCTACATCCGCACGTATGTCACATGCCTTAAGAAATTCACGCTCATAGGAGTAGTCTGGATCCACAAGCACGCCGCTTGCTCTTCCAGGACTCTTCTTTCCGACAAGATTTTTTATTAAAGCCATCTTAGCCTTCTTCATTTGCTCGGGTGTAACACTTCCGGGGTCTTGAGGGTTTATCATTCTCTTTAAGGATCCCCTCTGATCCGTGGCCACTATCGTGAACTGTCCTTGAGAATTAGCGATGTGCATTAATCCTTCGAATTTACCATTCGTCATTACTCCATTTTTTCTCATGAATCTCCCCCTTGTGTTATGTGCAGAGAATAAAAAATGTAGATCTATCATTTAAATTTTTGCTGAAAACGGTGCACAAGTGAGTTAATACTCGATGATTCGCCGTTTTGTTTTATGAGTTTTCTATTCTAACGCTCTGCTCCCATATCTCCTTTCGGGCGAAGTAGTAATCGTATCTCTTTACGAGATCTATGAATCTTTCGATAGTGTATACGGTGAAGTGGAAGTGTCTGTTTTCGACGTGTTCGTGAATCTCAAGATCACGGGTCTCCTCAGGAGTTAGCTCCTTCATTAATTTCTCTGAGAGTCCAGTCTCCACAGGAATCTCCACTCCGTACCCAGGCATTCCCTTCTTTGAAACCATGGCCCTCACTGTCCATCTATCCTCTCCGATAACCAGAACCATGTATATTGTGAAATCGTTGATCCTCTTCTTCCAGAGTCCGTGATCTTGATACTCCCATTCTTTCTCGAGCTCTTTCACGGAATTTATGAAATCATTTATCTCATCTCGTGTAAATGATTCATTAATCGTTAATTTAGGAGGCATAAATATTCCGGGATGCATAGCTTTTAGGATTAGGAGCTTCGACAGCTGATTTTGCCTCGTAATATAAACGTAGAAAAGGGTGCCTTCTTCAGATACTCTTCGGGTCATCATTGAGCTGAAGTTTCTCTTGCTGAAGTCTATGAAGAATGGTGGAACTTCAAGCGTAAGATGTTTTCTCCCAAGCCTAAAGTACACTTTCTTCATCATATTGACCTCGAGGAATAATTCATTCATCTTTTAATCTATTGTTGATGCTATATGTATTTCGCCTAGGACAAAGCAAAGATATAAAGTGGCCATCATACATTATCATGTTAGAAATGCTCATAATTGTCTGCGGCCTTCCAGCAACTGGAAAAAGCACACTTGCAAAACATCTTGCTGTCGATTTAGGCGGAGAAATTCTTAGAACAGATATTATAAGGAGAGAATTATTCAAAGATGCTTCTCTTAAGGAAGTTTTAGAGTCAAAGGATCCTATGCGGTACGATCTTGAGAGAGTATTTGACAGACAGAAGGTCATACCAGAGAAATATCAGCGCATGATTTGGAGACAGAAAGAGATGGTTTATGATGAACTTCTCAAACGAGTTGAGAGATTATTAAAGAAGGGAGCAAATGTAATTCTTGATGGAACATTCTACAAGAGGAATCTTAGGGATAGGATATACTCCTTATCTAGGAGAATGAAAACTCGTACGTACCTGATCGAGTGTAGATGTTCAGAGACAGTCATTAAGAAGAGAGTTGCTGGAAGGCGAAGGATTAGAGATGAAGCTTCAAACGTGGATAAGATGCGGATTTACTACATCGTGAAAAAGGCTTATGAATCCCCGCTCTCAGATCCCGTTCCAATAATCCTTTTTGACACGTACCAAGAGAAGTTTGAGATCAGAAATGGCGAACTCGGAGGTGAAGATCTTCGCCGAATAGTTGAATCTATTGGAAGGTTTGTTCGAAGATTCTCTACATCTGCTCCGCGTACTCTCTGCTCATCTTAAAGTACCTTTCGGCTATCCTCATAGACTCCCATTTTTCCTCGCCGGATATGTTTGGATCATTTATTTTAAAACTGGTCACCTTACCCCTTACGTAGGCTCTATAGCACTTGTAGAACGGCAAAACTTCCAGGAAATCTTCTTTTTCACCGCTGTATTCAAGATATCTGTTTAGAAGTATGTCGGAGAGATCATTTCTTCCGAGAAATTCAAGATCCATAAGCAGAAAGGCAATATCTGAAGCTATATCTGAGTACCTGAACCGCTTATTAAATTCTATAGCGTCGTATATGTAAATCCTATCGTCAGTGACGAATATATTTCCAGAGTGAAGATCACCGTGACATTCTCTTATTTTTCCTTCTTTTATTCTAAGCTCAAAGAGATTTCTCCTACTCTTCAAAAAACTCTGAACCATATTACGGATGAAGTAGAAATCTTTTTGATGTATCGTCTTCCCGATGAAACTTCTAGTCTGGCTAAAGTTTTCATCCCAGTTGAACTTCACAATATCAATGGATCCATACTTTTCAATCTCTTTGCTTGTCTCTGCTTTTTTGTGGAAATCTGAGAGTATCCTAGCTATTTCATCGATGACGCTTGAGCTGACTTTCTCCTTCTTTAGAAGCTCAGACATTAATGCCTCTTGAGGCAGCTCCCTCATCTTCACGGTATACTCCACAATATTCCCGGGGCCATTAACTTTTATGGAGCCCTTAAAAGAGGTTATTGGAAAAACTCCTAGATACATATCTCCGCATAATCTCCTATTCAGACGAACTTCCTCTTCGCAGTAGAACTTTCTTTTATCAAGTGTTGTGAAATCTAGAAAGCCAAAGTTCACGGGCTTCTTGATCTTGTATGCGAATCGCCCAGTTAGAAATATATAGGAAATATGGGTCTGAAGCATCTTCACGTACAGAACTTCTTCATCATATGCTTCTGGTCTCTTTAAGGCGTTTATAACAGCTTTCTGCAACATCCATCTTCACACCAAGATCCTTAAGCTAATGTTTCTCTGAGGATACTTAGTGAATGACTACAGTACTATAGTTATAATTTAGCTTCTCTATTCATCCTTTTTCATTTCCTCTATTAACTCTTCCTCCCTAGATCTTATCTGCCCGATTAGCTTTGAGAGCACATTCATAGTGTTTTGCAAACTCTGCCTCAAGCGTCTTAACGCTTCAATTCTTTCCTCTAGAGAAGCATCTTTCTTCAAGAGCAAAATCTTTAATGCGGATTCCATCACAGGAGGGAGATTAACCTCATCAATTATTTCCAGTCTGGCTAGCTCTTGAAAGAACCATCTTCTGATCGACGATGCTAGTTCGAAATGTTTTTCAACCGCTTCCTTGAATACCTCTATGCCCTTACTTGTTATGTGGTATATTTTTCTCCTCTCCTCCGGCAGCCACTCTCCCTTAATTAAATGCCTATCCTCTAGCTCCTTCAATGCCGGATATATTCCACCAGCAGTTGGAGTTATGATCCCCAAAGTCCATTTCTTAATCTCTTTCATTATCTCGTATCCATGCAGAGGTCTACGCATCAGAACTAGCAATACAGCCATCTTCAAGTAGCCTTTCTGCATTTGATCTTTCCACTTTGCAGCTATCTCTGTAGGCTCCATGAAACCTCCCCGATATTAAGAACTCAAACATATATAAGAAAGTTTGATATATAAAAATTTAAATGACTCCCTGAAACTCCCTCTCGGCATAAAGGCGAAATGAAAATGCAAAAGAACTTCCAAAAAAGCGCATTCACAAGAGAGGCAACATCTGTTCTTTTAGCGGCCTTCATATCAATCGAGACTTATTCTCTCTTAGATTCATGGCTGAAGGGGAGGATGACTCCTTCACCAGCACAGGATGAAGCCATCTTTTTGGCAACATCTATTGTTTTAGGCATTATTGGTTTATGCGGATTACTGACAAGAAAAGAGACTGGTGCGTACTTTAGCCTCTTAAGCGTCACCATCGGAGCGATCTTGAACTGCCAGCACATTTTGAAAACTACGCTTCTGCAGGGTATTGCATTCCCCTTCACTCGGCAAATCGCGTCCGTTATTCTCGGAGTAGCTGTTATCGCTATACTCTTCTGCAACCAAGTGGATCCAGAGAATCCGGCGGACTCCCATTCTTCCAATTCGAATGCGGAATTCACGGATCTTGAAAACCAGTACGTGATAGAGACTAGGAATCTAGTGAAAAAGTATTTTTTAGGATCAAACGTGGTCGATGCGGTTAATGGAATAAACCTTAAGATTCGAAGGGGAGAATTTGTATCGATAATGGGTCCCTCTGGAAGCGGGAAATCGACACTTCTGAACCTTCTCGGAGCTCTAGATAAACCAACTTCTGGGAAGGTTCTTATAGATGGCGTGGATATCTCTCAGCTTGACGATAAGGGTCTTGCTAAGCTCCGTAACGAGAAGATAGGTTTTGTCTTCCAAGCGTATAACTTGATTGCTAGGTCGACTGTGAAGAGAAACATGGAGCTGCCAGCTCTAGTTAAGGGACGCTCTAAAGAGGAACGTGTAAGGAAGATTAAAGAGCTGCTTAGCATAGTAGGTTTAAGCGCCAAAATGTATAGGAAACCTACAACGCTTAGCGGCGGCGAACAACAGAGAGTCGCGATTGCCCGAGCCTTAATGAATGATCCAGATATAATACTAGCCGATGAGCCTACAGGCAACGTTGATTCAAAGACTGGACGTGTGATCATGAATTTCTTTAGAAGACTTAACAGAGAAAGAGGAACGACGGTGGTTATCGTAACACACGATCCTGAAGTGGCACGTATGACCGACAGGATAATCTACATTCGTGATGGAAGAATCTTTAAAGAGGAATTCTTGAAGGAGGAATCAATATGAAGACTATAAAGATCGCTTTCTTAACACTTCTTATTTTCTGCCTAGTTTCAGTAGGAATCAAACCGGCAAATGTTCAATGCGAAGCCGTGAATTTTAAGGTAACCCGCGTTGTTTGGGGTGAGAATGTAGATAATCCAATAAAAGCTCATCCAGGGGATAAAGAGGTTCCATTAACAGTGGAGGTTCAGAACCTCTCGCCTAATAAGACCATTAAGGGAGTCTCAGCGATTCTGCTACTTGATGATAGTCCATTCACTGATATTTATGGGAACCCTAACGCAAGTGCTACTGGAAAACCCTCAGTCAGCGAGATTCTGAAACCAACTGACGAAATAAAGCCTAAAGGATTCTTCACATTAACTTTCACCTTGAACATAGACGAAAACGCTGTTCCCGGAACATACATTCAGACCATGGAGATAAAGTATTCCGTAGAGTCAGATGAAAAGTTTGTTGAGGGAACACCGCAACGTCTCGAAGTGAAGATAGTAGTATCAAAAAATGAGTCGACGGTAAGCGTTTCAGTCTCCCCACAGGTTGTTGAGGAGGGTGAGTCTGTACGAGTCTCAGGATCAATCAGCCCAGCCCCAGAGAATGCGACAATAAACCTGAGGTATATCGGCCCGGGATGCGAGTTTAACAGTACAATTAAGGTTAACATTGACGGAACATTTTCAGAATCATTCAAGCCTTGGACTAACGGCACATGGAATGTAAATGCCAGCTGGGCGGGCGATGTGAGATATGAAGGCAGCTGGGCTTCTGCATCATTTGAAGTCAGGCCTCGCGCCTCACTTAGCATATTGACATCAAGAAATAGGATACTAGGAGGAGCGGATAATAAGTTCGCGATTAAGATCATAAATGATGGTAAAGTTCCCCTTTCAGCTCTCGATATCTCTCTGGATGTTCCAAATCCGCTTGTGATTCATGGCAGGAACAGCTGGAAGATCTCATACCTAGATGTCGGAGAGGAAAGCAACATAACATTCGTAATATATGTTCCGGATTCTTCTATAGGCTCTACATATTCCGGGTCATTCTCGATCAATTACCGGGATGATTATGGAGAAAGCCATACGGACACTTTTCCCTTGGGTTTAGTAGTTGTGGGTAAGGTGGAGCTTATCTCATACGATAAAGTGGTGAGACCGCAACCAGCACTAAATGGATCTAAAGTTGAATTCACCGGCACACTACTTAATAAAGGAACCGTTTCTGCAATGTACGTTAACGCTTCCATCCTTCCAAATCCAATTTTGCGCTTAACCTCTGAAAGCGCGACGTACATCGGTGAGATCGAGGAGAATTCCCAGTCTCCATTCACCCTTGGAGCCTACGTTAAAGAGAACGTTGGGAATGGAACATATCCCGTTATCGTTCATGTCACGTATAGAGATGACCAGCATAATGAGCATGCATTTAACATAACTTTTCATATGAGAGTTTTAGCTGTGAAGCCAAAGCAAGCCTCTACTTCAGAAAGCAGAAACTTCTTGACATCCTATTCTGAGCACATATTCACGCTCGTGACGGTGACTGTGGCCTCCGTAGCGGTTCTTTTACTTTATAGGAGGCATTTATCTCGCAGGAAAAGAATCGAGCAACCTGGTGGTAGCGGCTGATGAACGTGATTGAAATCTTCAGCTTCTCCTTCGAGGCATTGAAAGAGAGACGTGTAAGGGCGATTTTAACAACCCTTATGGTTATTATGGGTGCAAGCCTAATAGTTGCCTTAAATGGTACGGGCAACGGATTCAGAAACTTCGTAAACAACCAGTTCAGCAATCTCGGAGCGAATGTTCTGATAATAAGTCCCAGAGGAGACATAGATATCAATGAGGCCTTAGCAGATGAGATCTCCAAGATCGAAGGTGTCGAGGATGTTCTTCTCTTCGTTCAGCAGACAGTCTTAATCACTTCTAGAGGAGAAGCCCAGACATCAATAGTTGTAGGGATAGATCAGGACAAGCTACCCCTAATATTTCCCACTATAAGCTTTCAATCTGGAACATTCGTTTCGGAGACTGACAATGTAGGGATAATCTTAGGCAATGAACTCTCGCGATCATCAGGTGGGGATGAGGCTTTTGTAACAGTTGGGCAGACCGTGAAGGTTTCTTACAAAAAATACGTGAATCAGCAACCCACAATCTCTGAACGCGTGTTTATAGTTAGGGGAATTCTAAACTATGTGGGAAGCGGAGTCATCCCAATAGACCAGATGGCTTTTATCTCAACCTCGGCTGCAAAGAGATTCTTCGATAGAAAAAATTATGATGGACTTTATGTAATCACCAGAGACCCTAACCTAAATGAGGAAGTCATGAAACGAATACGCCGCATTTACGAAAACGAGTTGATAATAATATCTCCCCAAGTGATCTCTAACGTGATATACAAGATCTCAGGCGGAATCTCACTATTCATCAGTATAGTCGCCATGGTTTCCCTACTTGTAGCATCAGTTGGAATAATAACTACGCTTCAGACATCCGTGATGGAACGTGTTAGAGAAATCGGCTTACTAAAGGCTTTAGGATTCACTAACAGGCTTGTCCTAGCGGTCTTCCTATGTGAAGCTACGATAATAGGAATTGTAGGCGGTGGAATAGGAGCGGTCTTCGGCATGGCTCTCTCCTACGGGATGAGCTGGATACTTGGCAGAAGCCTAAATATAGAACTATCATCAAATGGAGAAAATCTACTTAACATAGAGA
>JAGGZB010000076.1 GCA_021162225.1 Candidatus Bathyarchaeota archaeon
CGATGTCGCCTAATTCGCCATCTATAGCTAGCTTGATGTATCTGAGGAAGGACTCTACTTCATAGTTTTCCGTGAGTTTTATGACTTCTCCAAAGAGTCTGTTCAGCATGCTGAGCGACTTGATCGGAGGAGCTATCACCGGGCATCCCGAAGCCCACGCCTCAAGAATTATACTTGGAAGCCCTTCGATCTTACTCGTTATCACTAGCGCATAGGAGTTCTTTAGATAGGAGATGACCATCTCCCATGGAACCCTTTCATAACTTATCCATTCGTGTTCTGGATATTTTCCCCTTCTTATACCTAATACTAAGCTTTTAACCTTGAACCGCCTATATGCCTGTTTAGCTATCAGCCTAAATAGTTCATGATTTTTTACCGGATCGTCTCTTCCTATCCAGACTAGCTTGGGCTCGCTCTCCACTCTCTTGATGGTCTTGATCGACTCTAGGTCTACCATGTTGGGTATCCAGATCCAATTCATTCTATCCGCGGTATATGGATCTACACAGGTTATCGCATCCGCATTTCTTAGGTTCTTCCTAATGTACCATTTGACTGGGGTTATTAGGGAACCATATTGAACTTCTAACTCTTCCTCATATGATCCATGGATCGTTAAAATACTTGCCTTATTCTCCGGAATAATTCCGGCCAGCTTTGAGTTATGAACATGAATTATATCTACATCATCTGGGATTTTCTTAAGCTTGCATCTTAGATAAAATGAGATTGTCTTAAGCTTTGGCAGATTTATGAAGCCGACGCTTCCCACGTTCCACACCTCAAACTCCACTCTATCCTTAAGTCTCTCATAGAGTAGTTTAACGTGCCTACCGGACCCGCTCACCCCGCCAAAGGTCGGATTTACTAGCAAAACCTTCAATCTCATAAACCCCTTGACGATCCTCTTTATTATTTACTCATTTTAAGTTATCTTTTTACGTTCATAATTTGCCCGATCTCTTCAGAGCTCCAATTCTCCTAATTATTTTATATTTTGCGTGGTCTTCAATTTTTATCGGCGCTGAGCTGAGCTTCGACTTTCCAGAAAATATCTCCTTCACTACCTTTCCATCGAAGTATTTTGGAATTGGGAACCCATGCATGTGCATGATCGTCGGAGCAATATCCCATATCACAGCGTCAACGTTTTTGCCGCGAGCTATGTCAGAGCCATACGCCATGAGTATTCCATTTATTGCATGTTCTCCGGTTGGGCTTATACCATAGTCTGGATTGTAAGGTGATGAATGAAGCCTAAAGTCCATGTAAAGCTCTGAGCGAATCTTATAACCTGTTCTCGGAATTATTATTATATCTGGAGCCCTATAGATGTATGGGCCGAAGAGTATCTCCTCCCTCCTATAGACCGCCTTCACTATCGGCTCTCCCTCGCTGCTCTTTAACTTCCTCACCTCATCCATGAGCTTCGTCCTCAGCTCCTCATATCCACCTTCTATCAAGGACCTATTGATGAATAAGCCAAGATTCGTAATGGCGTAGATACTGCTTTTCTCATGATCCACTTGGAGCCTTTCGGTAAGAGGCAATAATCTCTTTACACTTTTGGGTGTTAAGCTTTTAGCAATCTTGTAAAGAGATCTGCTTCGTCTAAGCATCCTTATAACTGCGCTCCTCGTTATCCCCAGACTTCTAAATCCCTTTGTCACTTTTGCTTCCTTTTTTGGAACTAAGAGACCCTTACGATATAGCCATGAATTAATATAGAAAAATTCATGAACACCATTGAAACCATGATCAGAGGCTATTATGATGTTTGCTTCCTCCTCGGATATAAGATTCAGGAATTCCTTCAGATATTCATCGATATTTTGATAATGCCTGCTTATGTATTGTTTTCGATGCCAAAAGAAGTGTTGTAATCTATCTGTGGATGTGAATATAACACATCCTATATCCCATTCGTAGTTCTTCAGTAAGTATCTTGATACCCTATAGATTTTTTCAGCATAGTCTTCCACCATGTTAAAGGCGGATTCAAAATCCTTGCCAAGTGCTTCATAATATTCTCTTTGCACATCTGGTATGTATCTGTTTGCTATTCTATCTATCTCTTTCCTTAGCGTTGGTGGATAGACGTAGTTTTTTGACGTGAAAGGTGTTAAAAGCCCCGTTATGTGGATTCCTATCGGTTCTGGTGGATAGGATGCAGGATCGTTAACTAAGATTATCTTCAACTCTTTTCTCGACATTAAGTTCCACATGGTTGGTACCATGCGGTAAGAAGAATTCGCGAGAACATATCTTCCTCCTTCATAGATCATATTATCTATCAGTCCATGCTTTCCTGGGTTGACTCCAGTGAACATGCTTGTCCAGCCTGGAAGGGTCGTATATGGTATAGTTGATCTAAGCTTTCCATGAACGCCCTCCGCCACTATCTCCTCGAAATGCTTGATCCTTCCATCGGCTATCAAGGGCTTAAGGATATTCCAAGTTCCTCCATCGATTCCTACCAGCAAAACCTTTGCCATACGCATCACAAATCATTTTTCGAGATATTAAAGTATTTTTAGGAAGCGGGCTTCCTGAATTGTTGATGCTGAGATGAGAGTTGCGTTTGTTCATAGCTTGATGGGGCAGTTGCTCGGAGGCGGTGAAAGGCTGATAGAAGAGCTTGGAAGGAGACTTGAAGAGATGGGATATGAGGTGGCTTACGTAACTTTAAACTTTAATCCGCATCTCCTATATGCCCCAATAAGTTTAGACAAGGTTTTCTGTATAAACTTCAAGCTCCTTAAGCTGGGTTTTCTCAAGGCGTATCTTTGGAACCTCCTAGCCCTTCTCTCGTCCATAAAGTGTTTGAAACATTTTAACCCTCACATCTTTTTCCTGTCAACGAATCATTCTATTGGATGGATCCTCAAAAGAATTTTTGGGAGAAGGATTGTCATCTACGTCCATTGGCCCGAATTTCTTCATAGAAGGAGGAGCGGAGTCTTGAGGAGAATCTACTTCGCTTTAATAGACCTGCTTGAATCGATGTCCTTTAGGATTGCCGACGCCATCTTAGCGAATAGCCATTATACCGCCAGAGCCTTGCGATATACTGTTGGCAATATTAAGGTCGATGTAGCTTATCCCGGGGTCGACGTAGAGGAGTTTATGCCTGAGGCTAAAGAAGAGCTTATTCTAACGGTTAGCCGAATAACTCAGGCCAAGAATCTCGAGTTCGTTATAAGGGTAGCATCGATCGTCGTCAAGACTCATCCATCAGCCAAGTTCATAATAGCCGGATTTTTACACGAATCCGATAAGCCTTACTTCACGAGACTTCTGAATCTGGTTAAAGAACTTGGACTCGATAAAAATCTCTCAATAATCCCGAACATCCCGGACGAGGAACTTAAAAGGCTATACGGTAAAGCTTCAATAGTTCTCTATCCGAGAATCGGCGAACATTTCGGGATAGCCTTAATCGAGGGAATGTCCGCCGGAGCAGTATGTATAGCCGCGGATAAGGGAGGACCTCAGGAGATCATCGAGAACGGGGTCACGGGATATAGGCTCGCGGTTGTTGAGGATTCATGGGCCGAAAAGATATTGGAATTGCTTAAGAATCCCACAAAGCTTAAGTCGATGGGAGAGAAAGCTAGGAGGATTACGGTATCTAAGTTTTCATGGAGTGCCTTGGCCAATAGAGTTCATGGAAAGCTCGTCGAGGCCTTTACGAATAAATAATTCCTATCCTAAGTTAGGGATTGTAGGTTGACATGAAAGTCTCTGTTGTCGTTTGCACGAAAAATTCTGAGAAGACCATCAAAAGATGCCTGCTCTCGGTTAAAGCTCAAGATCATCCAATACATGAGATAATAGTGGTTGATGGAAACTCCGAGGATAGAACCCTAGACATCGTTGAGAAAATAGGAGTTGATAAGATATTCTCAGATGAGGGTAGAGGATTAGGATATGCAAGGCAGCTAGGAGCGAAAATTGCTTCTGGAAATCTTGTATGCTTTATCGATAGCGATACATGGAGCCCAAGTTGGTGGCTTAGAGAGATGGTTAAGCATATGGAGAACGATGAAGAACTCGTAGGCATCCAAGATATCTACTGGAGTCTCGGATTTAACTTAACATCCAAGCTTGAAGCATATTTTTTCAACGTCTCAACCTTTAAGGTCGTAGCTAGAGGAATTGGGCCGGCCACGGGAATAGAGAATTCTTTATGGAGGAGATGGCTCTTTGAGAGGGTGAAATTTGATCCCAAATTCAGGCTTCTAGAGGATTTAGACTTTCTCTATAGGGTCAATTCTGCTGGCTACAAAACACTCAGGGTTCCGTACATCTATCACATCCATTTTCCGAGAGTTAGTCTTAAAGAGTCTTATGAGCAGTATAGATATCGAGGATACTTTACCCAGCTATTTTTAAGGAAACATGGATTAAAGGAGAAGAATTTATTGGTTGAAACTCTTATAGCTATTCCATCAGCCCTCAGAAATAGCCTCCTTGCCCTATTTATTGAGAGAAGTATTGGTTCGCTACCAGTATTTGCCACAAGTCTCTGGAAGAGAGCGGCCTTCCTGAGTGGATACTGTTTAGCCAGACTTGAAGACCACGACCGGCTGAAGCGAAAGAGGCGTTCCCTATAAAGTTTTAGGATAAGAATTTTGCCGACTCCTTGGAGCGGAGTATATATGTTAAAAATATCATAGTAAATTCAATCTCCATCTATTCAAGGGACTTTTATTAATTAGCTGTCACATGTTTCTGAAGGGCTTTCTGGGCAAAGTAATCAGTTCTGCCGTGTTGGATAGGCTAATAGATGTATTCAGGATAAAGGTCGACCTAACAGAGCCTCTCGGAGCCTTCAGCTCGACCTCAAAGATATTCAGGATTAAGGGGTTCCCAAGCGATTGTGAGGTTTACATCGTGGATTCTGATGCTGGTAAGGAGATAGCATGTCATCCGAGTATAGTTGGGGATAGGCTGGCGAAACTATGTCTTGAGATGGCTTTAGACGCCGCTGAGGCGATCCTCGAACTC
>JAGGZB010000184.1 GCA_021162225.1 Candidatus Bathyarchaeota archaeon
ACTCAGAAGAAATCATATCTCTACGTGGACGACTTTATATCCGCATTATCGCTAATAATGAAGAACATATCGAGCGAAGTTGAAGTTTTTAACGTAGGCTCCGAGGATTGGGTAGATGTTAAGAGGATTGCTGAAATAATCGTCGAGGAGATGAATCTCAGCGACGTAGTCTTCCGTTTCACCGGAGGAGTTAACGGTGGAAGGGGATGGAAAGGAGACGTAAAGTACATGCTTCTATCAGTAGAGAAACTAAAGAGGCTAGGCTGGAAGCCAAGGTTCAATAGTGCTGAAGCCGTAAGAAAAACGGCGAGAGAGCTCATCAGAGAACTATGTATATGCTAAAAGCATCATGAAAAACCTCGATTTTAAAAAAGGGAGACAAATTTTAGAAGGCTAAATTCAGGATACAATATTAGTTTATCGCCCGGATTATGCCTTCCACGTTTCTAATGTAGAATCTCCGCTGTTGCAAATCTACGTGCAACTCTCGTTATTCTGAACTTGACGTGATCTCCAGTCTTCGCGCCGGACACGAATATTATGAAACCCTCAATCTTCGCTATACCGTCTCCTCTTCGACTTATCTCCGTAATGTCAGCTTCGTATTCTTCGCCTTCCTTAACTGGTGCTGGCCTAGAGAAAGATCGACTTCTGTAGCCTCTACCTATACGACTCAACTCATTCACCTCGCTAACCCTTTTTTCTCAGATGGATCAAGAGAAAACGGAGAGGCAAAGCAGCCGTTTTTCCGTTTGTTTCCTAATCCCACTGATGATACACACTACTCTATATTACCATTATATTAAGGTATCTATTACACAATCTTCTCACGATATTTTCAACCAGAAAATTCGACGTCACCCCTCGGATAGGCCGCGCCAAAGCCTCGTTAAGTCATCCTCTACCGAGCTAAGGATTCTCTCCACGGAGCCGTCTCTCTTCAGTAACGTAACCCCGCAACCCTCACATGCAGAGCCTATAACTGTTGAGTCTACTCCGGCTTCTTTTAGCTTGCTTCTAGCATCATCAACCTTGCTTGGGGGAATAAGTGCAAGTAGGGAGCCGGAGCCTAGAATCTTAAGGGGATCTAAACCCAGCGAGTCACAGAGAACCTTTGTCTCCTCGGCCACTGGAATTCTATCTACGTGTATCTTTAACTTAATGTTTGATGAAGAGGCAATCTCGTAGAGTCCTTCGAGTATCCCTCCGGCCGTAGGATCATGCATGGCATTAACTCCCAGCTCTGCAAGTATGAGGGCCTCCTTCACGATGCTCACCTGCCAAATGAACTCAGATGCTCTCCTAACGATACTGTATGAGACGCCTCTCTTCAATAGAAGATTCCTGAAGTCTCTTGCTAATATCGCCGTTCCCTCGATCGCGGCTGTCTTAGTCATTAAAACAGCGTCTCCCGGCTTTCCTCCTCCCGTCAGCACGTATCCTCTATCTTCAGAGATCCCCATGGCAGTCATGGAGATCAACGGTCTGTCGAGTCTAGGCGTGTACTCAGTGTGGCCTCCAACGACCATGACTCCAATTCTCCGGGCGGCTGAGTCTATCTCTTCAGTTATGCGGTTGAGAAGTTCTTCTCCGCCGTCACTCGGCATCAGGATAACCGGTAATATCCAGCGTGGCTTAACTCCCCTTACGGCTACATCATTACATGCTATGTTTACGGACAGCCATCCAGCCCCATCAATAGCTTCACTTATTGGATCGGAGTGAACTACTAAGACTTTCCCGTCGCCCAGATGGATAATAGCTGCGTCTTCTCCGTATTTCGGCCCTACAATGACAGCTGAATCTCTTAGCCCAGTGCGGGTGAAGACGTATTTTTCAAGGAGAACTCGGGGGATCTTCCCCAAGAATCTTAACCTCCGGAAGATCTATGGAGAACGGCTGAGCATTTTGGGCATAGAAGAACATATTCGTCGTCGATGAGCCTTATTCTAGCCTCTCTCATGGAGAATACTAAGCCGCATGATGCGCAGTAGCAGAAATTCATCGGGTTCAGAGATCGACCCGTTAAAGGACATTTGTAGGAACCCTCAATCAGACGCCTATAGGCTTCAGGGTCTCCCGTCCTGAGATAGCCAAGCAGAGTCGACCGGAAGATTGAGTATCTAAGAGCTCCGCTACTATACGTATGAATCCTTCCTCGTCCCAGAACCTTCTCAAAGGCGGAGGCCGCCTCAAGAATCCTTCCACGAGATACTGGATGAACATATCTTTCTAAGGGATACCTCGCTATTGTATGAATATGAACTTTGTCAGGCTCTATTTTCCTCAGAGCCTCGGATAGGCCTTCAATCTCTTCCAAACTTGAGTTTCCCCTAGATCCCTCCAAGTCGACTAGAAGAATCTCGATTGTTAGGGAGCTACATGATTCCTGCTTGAATCTCATCAAGCCCTCTATGATATCACCTATGCTCAGAGACTTATCCACAGGTCTGTTGATAGTTAGGAAAGTCCTCTGAGACGAAGCATTTAACTTAGCGACCACTTCATCCGCCGAGCTTAACGCTTCCCTAACTGATCTTCTACGAAGTAACGAGGAATTTGTGATGACCGTTACACGCGTATCCGCAAGTGCCTTAGCATCCTTAATCATAAGACCTAGCTCATCGTTGAGAGTCGGCTCGCCCGTGCCAGAGAACGTTATTGTATCAAGTCTGGATTCCCCCACTTCATTGAGCACTTGCTCCAGAGACCTATAAACGACTTCATGAGCGATCTTTGTTGGAACTCTCTCCGGAGACTCCACGTAGTAAGCCTTTTCGCCGCATTCACAATACACGCAGTTAAACGAGCATGTAAGCGGTGATGGATTAACGCCTAATGATAGACCCAATCTTCTGGATCGAGCTGGACCATAGATGAGTGAAAGGGAGTACTTGAACGTTTTACTTCCCATATTGATTCATCTCTTAAGCCAAATCTCGTCAAGATATTTTGTCTTTAGCTGGGCTCTCAGCGCCCTGATCAACACGTATGATATAACTATTCTTATCGCTGAGGCTGCGAAGCATATTAGATCCATCCAGGCAACGGGGCCGTAGAGGATATAGTCGTAAAGGAAATAGCCGAGTATCATGCTTACGCTCCCCACTGCCATCGCGACTATTTCATTGAACCTTCGGAGATAACCTACGATGAAGCCTTCGAATCCCTTGATTACGAGCGTTGCCGGTGCATACGATGAATAACCCAATATGATATCCGCAAGCATCGAACCCACGCCGCCGGCGAAGGCTCCTACAAGCGGCCCCATCAGCAGGGAGAATATAAAGATCGCTACCTCACCTAAGTTTACATAGCCTAAAGGTTCCGGTAGGGGAAACATTATACATGTCATAACCGCTGTGAGAGCTGTGGAAACGGCTACTGCTCCTATTGATTTGGCGTTCATATCGAAGAGAATAGTAAAGTTCTAACTTATATATTTTATCGAGGAAACAACGTTAACGATTTAAAGATCTCCACACTTAGATTCGTTTAAGCAGAAATGAAGGTTGATAAGATTGAAGGAAAAATTTAGGAAGATCGATGTTCATTCCCATGTAGCCTGGATGACTAATGGGGCACTAAAGAAATGGAATACAGCGGATCTTGTTGAGGCGGCTGATAAACTTGGAATAGAAAAACTTCTCTGTTCAACGCCGATCATAAGGGGGCCTTCCACAATGGAGATGATAAGGAAATGCAACGAAGCCACATACGAGGCGATGAAAGAATACCCAGATAAGATCTTAGGATACGCCTTCGTTGACCCCGGCTACTTTGATGAAGCTATAAAGGAGGTTGAAAGATGCGTGAATGAGCTAGGAATGATCGGCGTCAAACTCTATAATCAGTACCGAGCAGACGAGCCTGTAGTGCTTCCGCTCATAAGAAAAACCGCTGAGATGCAGATACCAGTTCTATGGCATGCTGGCCACCCACCAAGTCCGGAGGAAGCTCTCAAATGGGGTCAGCCGAGAGTGTCAGATGGGATGCACATAGCTATCCTTGCGAAGCGTGTGCCAGACGCCATTCTAATAAATGGCCATATTGGAGGGGGAGGAGACTGGGAATGGAGCATCAAAGCGTTAAGGAACGTGCCGAACGTATATGTTGATACAAGCGGAAGCGTTGTTGATGAGGGAATGATCGAGATGTGCGTCAGATATTTAGGGGCGGAGAGAGTTCTGTTCGGAACGGATTTGTCAATGGAGGCAGGCGTGGGGAAAATCTTAGGTGCGGATCTGACAAATGAGCAGCGTGAACTCATCTTTTGGAAGAATATAGAAGACATACTGAGGAGGAGGAAGACATGATAATTGACGCAAGTGCATATATTGGCCACTGGCCTTTCAGAAGACTCCGCTATAATACCGCTGAGGGATTAATTTCTCTCATGGATAGAAACGGAATCGATAAGGCAATAGTATCATCAATCAACGCTGTTTTCTACAAGAATTGTCAGGAGGGAAACGAGGAACTAGCCGAAGAGATCGAGCCCTACAGGGATCGACTGATACCCTTTGCAACTCTCAATCCCAAATACATTGCTTGGAGAGAGGATTTAGAGAGGTGCGTAAACGACTTAGGTATGAAGGGACTACGTCTTTATCCCTTATATCACAGGTATAGCCTTCTAGATCCGGAGAGCAGAGAGCTCCTTCAAGAAGCAGCCAAGAGAAAACTTCCGGTGGAAATACCAGTTATGCTCGTTGATCCTAGACAACATCACTGGATGGACGTTGACACCCAAGTATCCTTGAATGACATCTTAGAAGCCGCTGATAAGAATCTTGAAAATACATTCATAATATTAAATTCTAAAACTGCGGATCCAGTATTGGAGAGGTGTAAATCTGGGAAGCCGCCTAAGAATATCTTTATCGAGATGTCGAGGCTCACGGCTGTTCTAAACAAGTCTATACAGGCAGTCATATCATGTCTGGGAGTCGAGAAGGTAGTCTTCGGAACAGGGATACCCTTTCACTATGCAAAACCCGCACTAATAAAGATGGAGATACTTGACATAAGTGAAGAAGAGAAGGAGAAGATATACTGGAAGAATATATCTAAGCTTATCAATCTCTCATAGAAAACTATTCCGCGGAAAAGGAACCAGCACCAATATTTCCGTTATCTTTCACTTGATGATTCCCCAAGGCTACATAGCACACTATTTCTTCTCTTTGAATATTGATTCCTAAGCCGTTCTTTTTACGAAGCAGAAATAAAGATTTAGATTATGGATTTCTGAATGAATAAGGAATAATTTAGCCTCGGCGCAAAATAATAGCAGATACGCTGGAATCAGCATCCGCTCCTAGATTATTCGGAAAACGTCTGAGAGAAAGAGTATGCTGTTAATTAGGGAAATCGGAGAGGCCACTATATAGCTAATGCCGCAACTAAACCGAGAACAGAGGCAACGTCATTCCCAAGCTTTATGAATCTATTCCTAAATCCAGCATCACGGATTATTTTTAGGGGATCTAAATAGGCGAGAAACACTCTGCCACTCCCGGGATTCAGCCTCCAGTATCGCCTTTCATCATCCACAATCCGGGAGAATCTCTCCTTCAATGCATCCGCTAAACGATCGTTCATTAGGGCTTCTAGAGCATTCTGAGTAGACCACGCATAGAAGTCCAGAGTTGTGTAGTCAGCTATGCGCATGTGGAGCTTCCAGCTTCTATCATCAAGCTCAGCCGTCGTCCTAACAGTCTCAACTATTGCAGGTTGGAAGTCATCCAATCCTCCAATAGCCATTATGGGGCTTATGTATGAGGATGCTAAGCATAAGGTTTCAGCAGCCTCCGGAGGCATAACTTCAGAGAATAATTTAGCAGCTTCTTTAACCGCATGAACCGGATATGCAAGCTCTATTAAGACTTTCCTCTTAGGCATGAATCTAACTAAAGAAGGCGGGACGCCTAGACTTCTATATTTGAATCTCGATAGAAGCCACTTAAGTCTATCCTCGAATCCTTCGCGATAATAAATGACGCCGCGTAGATTCTTAACAACCGCTGCATATCTATAAAAGGACGGTTCCCAGCTCATACCTACGAGTCCCCAATGGTGCATAACCTATAATTGCCCAAAAGAGAATTCTTCATCCCGCAATTTTAAACATTTGGAAAAGTTTTAATTGGCCAATAGCTCCCGCTGGAGGTCAATAAATCATCAATAGAGTTACGTTTGTGTCCGCAGTTGCCTGGGCGCTAGAGCAGAGCTAAACTTAGTCACGCCGAAAAATAATCTCATTCAGCAAATGTAGCTTCGCCAAAGATGAAGGTTCTAGAGTGTGAAGGTGATTTTAATCATATTAAACATGGAAGGTCTTCATATTCGTGAAGGAGATTTAAGCTTCATGTGCTCGACGGTTAAGAGGTTCTATAAGGCTGGAAAGGGGATCTACCTCATGAAGGTTCTTGGCGGAGGAAAATCGGCAAATAGAGCTGATGAAGACTTGAGATACTGCCTTCAGCATTCCGTACGTGCATATCGTATTGGCGGGATAAAGACCATTGGGGAGCTTGAAGCGGCTGTTAGAGCGGAGAAGGAAGTTGACGAACAAAATATATCTGGACGCACTTAGTATGTTCAGTGTATAAAGAAGATCGGTCAGTCTGTTTGCTTGATCTAAATTCATTCAATTGAGGGAATGTTGAGATGAGTCTTTACAAGGCGCTCTTGAGCTTCTTCAGGGGTCTTGATAGAAGGTTCAAGGTGATGCTTGTAGCCATTGGATTCTATAGCTGGACCAATAGCCTTCCATCTCAGTATAATCAGCTTTA
>JAGGZB010000195.1 GCA_021162225.1 Candidatus Bathyarchaeota archaeon
AGAAGCGGAGAAGGGCATCAAAGACGTAGCGGAACAACTGGTTAAGGAAAGAATAAACATTAAGGAGCTTGGAGGAGTGGCCGCGGACTGCTTTATCCTGAAAAGCGAAGGGAAGCAGTATATAGTCTATATGAGAGTGTTTAGGAAGCCGCCGTCTGGAACGCCTGAAGCGTCAGAGGGAAAGGCGAAAGCTTGGGAAGCCACGTTCAAATATGATCCGGAGCATGGAACCTACGAGGCAATAAGTTTCTTTAAGGTCGACAACTTTCTTGTGCCAGAGGATACGAAGCAGAAGGCGATGATGATATGTGAAAAAGACGGGGAGATCAAGCCTTTTCTCGTAGAGAACGCCGAGAAAAACCTGACCTTGCATGCTGATTGGATAAGCAGGCACGATGGGATAGTAAGGCTTCTGTTCACGGCCTTCTCGGCTCTGAACGAGACCCACGTCCTCTACAAGGGCTTAATCGCCTACATCGACTTGAAAGGCGAAGAAGTCCTCCATGTGCAAAAGTATGAGGGAGTAGGCTATGCGCCCGGCTTGAAGGGAACATCCAAATTCAGAGAAGCAACCATACTCAGAGAAGTAGGAACTCTGACCACAGTCAACGCGGCCACAAGCACCCCAGTTGAATACTACTACGGCCTAGGCGCGATATTGGCTGTCGTAGCCGCCGGAATACTACTCGCAATATGGAAGACTAAAAGCTAACAACTTCTTCCCATTTCAACTATCATTTAGCATAAAAAGCACAATCTTTCAATTCCCTTTCTGGGATTTTCTGTTTTGAAACCCGAGGTGCATTTTCTGTTTTTTGCCGTTTTCGCTACTATTTTGCGGCTCTTTGGAAACGAGTCTTCGATTATCTCATGATTGTATCTTCATTTATAAATATAATCGAAATGGATTTATGCCTTTTGCATGAAATCCTACTTTAGGATAGCTGTGAGGGACGATTATGCTGATTGAGAGTATATAGTAGCGCATCTTTAGCGTTGTCGGTTCATGCGCCAATGTACTTTAAGGCTTCTTCAACGCTTTTGAATCCGTACTTTACCTCCGGGAATTCTTTTCTCAGCTCTATAACGTCCTTCCTTACTTCAGATGGTTCACGCTCGCCCTTAATTATCTGCAGCATTAAGTCGCATAGATGCTTTATATCTTCCTCCCCAAATCCTCTTCTAGTTACGTCCTGGAATCCGATCCTTATTCCAGAGGGGTTCTCACGGTTACTCTGGTCATCGTAGGGCAGTATATTCCTGTTAAGAATTATATTGGCCTCCTCAAGTCTCTCGGCGATTACTCCTCCACCGCCATATTCTCTAACATCAACGGCTATTTGATGAGATTCCGTGAAGCCCTTAGATTCGCCCAAAACCTTTAATCCCTTCTCATAAAAGTACTGCCCAGCCGTCTTTGCGTTCTTAACAGTCTGCCTCGCAAGTTCAGCGCCGAAGACTTTCATCTCAAGAGCAGCTATGCCTAAAGCCGGGAGTCTTCCAAGATGAGTATTAGATGTGCTTAGTGGAAAGATTGCATGTTGAATCTTCTTTATGGCTTTCTCAGTTCGTTCATCTTTAAGATTTCCAAGAATCAAGCCTCCCTGAGGACCTGGAAAAGTCTTATGTGTTGATGAAGTTACAAAGTCAGCTCCCTCCCTAAGTGGGTCTTGGAAGACCCCGCCTGCTATCAATCCAAGTACATGCGCGGCGTCGTAGACTATGTAAGCTCCAACCTCATCTGCTACGTCTCTGAGCTCTTTAACTGGATGGGGAAAGAGGAAGAGGCTGCCGCCGAAAGTGATTATGCCAGGCTTAGTAGCCCTTATTATCCCTGCCGACTTTTCTGGATCTATATTCATCTCCTCAACATTATATGCGTGATCTATATTCACGAGTCCTAGAACCATCCCCGCAAGCCCAGTATAGTCATGCGATATATGGGCTCCGCAGCTCAGAGGGGTGACGACCATCTTGTTATTCTTCGCTGCGAGAGAAAGACCCTTAAAAGTCGCGAGGTTCGCGTGGGTTCCGGAGACCAGACGAACATCAGCCCAGTTGCACTTGAAGAGCATCTTGATTAGGTCGGTGACGCAATTCTCAATCACAGTTATGTATTTCTGTCCTTGATAATATCTCTTCTTTACGTGTCCCTTAAGATCGTTCTCACCCTCAGCATATCTGCTTTCGAGATCCATCGATAACATGAGCATCTCTTTCACGGCGGGAGACTTCAATCCCTCACTTGCGATGAGATTTATGCATTCTTCGCCTCTGTAGCGTTCATGCATCTTACTTGCTTCGACGAGCTCAGCGACTAAGCGGAAGAACTCATCCATTATCCTCAACTCCGAATTAACACTCCAGAACAAAAGTGATGAGACGTATTTATCTCTTGCCCTTAACGCGCCTAGAGGAAAAATATATCTAGAAGTGAATAATATTAAGCATCATTATACAAAAGAATACATGGAGGAATAGAGCTCAGAAGAGCTTCAAATTTCCTAACCTATCCCCCTAAGACTGAGAACCAAAGGGTTCTTAGAAAATTCTTCTGGAGGGAGAAACGTGAATAAAGAAGTCAGACGTATAAGGTCAGTTAAGGAAATAAACGAGAAAATAAAACGCGGAGACGCCGTTGTACTCACGGCCGAAGAGATGATAAAGCTGGCTGAGAGCAGCGGAGTTAAAGCCGCCGCCAAAGAAGTAGACGTCGTCACAACGGGAACATTCGGAGCCATGTGTAGCTCTGGAGTCTTCCTGAACTTTGGACACTCAGATCCGCCGATAAAGATGACTAAATGCTGGCTTAACGATGTACCCGTATATAAGGGCCTCGCCGCCGTCGATGGATACTTAGGCGCAGCAGCTCTGAGTGAAACCCGCGGGTTCGAGTATGGAGGCGGACATGTTATAGAGGACTTGGTATCGGGCAAGGAGATAGAGCTGAGGGCTGAATCTTATGGAACTGATTGCTACCCACGCAGACATGTCGAGACCACGATAACCATAGATGATCTGAATCAAGCCGTTCTGGTCAATCCGAGAAACTGTTATCAGAGATATGATGCTGCAACGAACAGTAGTGATAGGATCCTGTACACATACATGGGTACTCTCCTACCTAATTATGGAAACGTAACATTCACAGGAGCTGGGCAGCTGAACCCGCTATGTAAGGACTGGAACTATGAAACGATCGGAATAGGCACGAGGATCTTTCTAGGAGGCGGAGTAGGCTATGTCATAGGCGAGGGAACACAACATAATCCCCAAAGCGGATTCGGTACGTTAATGGTTCGCGGAGACCTAAAAAGGATGAACAGCAGATACTTGAGGGGCGCCTCATTCTACAAGTATGGGGTCACCCTATACGTAGGCATAGGCATACCAATACCGATAATCAATGAGAGGGTTGCAAAGACCGCTGCTCTGCGAGACGATCAGATAATCGTCGAGATAAGAGACTACGGCGTTCCATCGAGGCCGGATAGAAGACCAGTAATCAAAAGAGTCACATACGCGGATCTCAGAAGCGGGAAAGTATACATAAACGGCAGGGAGGTTCCATCATCTTCCCTGTCTAGCTATAAGATGGCACGCGAGATAGCCGAGGTTCTAAAGAAGTGGATCCTTGAGGGCTTATTCTTCCTAACCGAGCCGGTTGAGCCCCTTCCAAGAAAAGGAAGGCTGAAACCCCTACGCGTAAGGAGAAAGGAACCCACTGTTCGAGAATTGATGAGAAGAGAAGTTGTCACGGCGAAGCCTGATGAAAAAGTTGAGGAAGCCGCTCGGAAACTAATAGTCAAGGGAATAGACCATCTGCCAGTAATCGCTGAAGACGGTAAACTCGTCGGAATCGTGACTTCTTGGGACCTTGCTAGGGCTATTGCCGAGCGGAGACGGATCCTCTCAGAGATAATGACTAGGCGAGTTTTTACTGCGCGGGAAGACGAAACAATCGACGTTGTCGCGTGGAGAATGACTCAGCATAACATCTCCGGAATGCCAGTTGTAGACGAGGAGAAGAAAGTCATTGGAATAATAACAACGAATGACATCTCCAAAAGACTTGTGGGAGGAAGATCTAGGCTATGAGAGTTAGGCTTATATACTCTCCAGATGTGGTTGAAAAACCAATCTTAGCAGAAGTGATATCCAAAACTGGACTCTTAATCAATATTTTAGAAGCTAAGGTTAACGCGCAGAAAGGAGAACTCGTCGTCTCGATTCCCTCCAGCGGAGAAAAACTCGAAGAAGCTATAGCCATATTCAGAAGAGCCGGCGTTAAAGTTGAGGAGATCAAAGAGACCCTAAAGATAGACCGAGAGAAATGTACTTCATGCGGAGCCTGTATATCTCCCTGTCCAACTCAAGCTCTTCAACTCGGTTCAGACTGGACCCTAAAATATGAAGAGGAGAAGTGCGTCGCCTGCGGAACCTGCGTGAACGCATGCCCATTTGGCGCCCTAACTCTCTTGGAGGGCAGCGAAGGTTGAGGCGAACTCTCCACGAATATAGCTTCACATCGGGCGAGTCTAAAATTCACATGAAATCCGACAATAATGAAGCGCTGAGGAAAGCAGCGGCGGAGATAAAGCGGCACAGGAGAGAGCTGCTTCACTATATAAACGAGCACCCAGAATTTAGATACGCGATACATCCAGTGGCCCCGGCTCAGAACGCTCCGAGAATTGTACAAGCAATGGCTTCAGTTGCTTTCAAGGCTAATGTTGGACCTATGGCTTCAGTAGCCGGCGCATTAGCAGATGTGGGCCTAAGATCAATGCTGAAACTAGGAGCCTCCGTAGCCATAGTTGAGAATGGAGGTGAAATAGCAGCATTCACTGAAGAGCCTATAATCGTATCGATCCTTTCCGGGGACATTTCTCTCTCAGGCAGAATGGGACTCTGCTTAGGTAGAGAAGACTGCCCCATCGGCATCGCCACCAGCTCCAGCAGAACCAACCGCACACTAAGCTTTGGTGAGGCTGACTCTGTAACCGTAATCGCGGATAATGCATCCCTCGCCGACGCAGCCGCAACGGCTATCTGTAACTCAGTAATCGGATCAGGCATAAAAGAGTCCATAAAGAGAGGTTTAGAAAGAGCTAAGAGAATCGATGGAGTGAGAGGAGTTCTGATAATCCGCGAAGGATATTCAGGAATATGGGGAAGCCTGCCCCGAATCATAAGAATAACTTAGATGGATGATGGATCATGCGTCTCCGGAGCCTTCGGATAGGAGCCTAAAACCTTCACGAAGACTGCCTTTCTCCTCAACCCCTCCAAAGCCTCAGCGCATCTTCTTTCACTTCTATGTCCCTCAAAGTCGAGATAGAAGTTGTATTCCCAAGGTCTTCTCTTAGTCGGTCTAGACTCTATCTTTGTCAGGTTGATCTTTCTCTTTGCAAATTCGCCCAGGGCTTCATAAAGTGCTCCGGGAACATGCTTGGTTGAAAAGATTACCGAGGTTTTATCATTGCCAGTCGGCGGCGCGTCATCTCTTGAGAGGACGAAGAAACGCGTATAATTGTTAGGTACATCTGAAATCCCACGGGCCAAGATCTTCATATCGTAGATTTCAGCCGCCCTCTCGCTGGCTATAGCTCCCGCATCCCTCAGCCCCTTCTCCTTTATCATCTTCACGCTTCCAGCGGTGTCATACGTTGAGATCAACTGGCAGTTTAAGCCTTCCAAATAGGTTCTGCATTGCCCCAATGCTTGAGGATGCGAATATATCACCTTTATCTCGTTCAGCTTGGTTCCTGGATTCGCTATTAAGCAGTGGCCGATCTTGAGTATGACTTCTCCGCAGACTTTCAGGTCATACTTTAGGAAGAGGTCGTAAACGGCGTTAACGCTTCCTTCAATTGAGTTTTCTATCGGAACGACTCCATAGGAAACTTCGTCCATCTCAACCATCCTGAAGACATCAGCGAAGCTCCTGCAGGGAACCGACTCAATCGACTCCCCAAAGTATGAGTAAATGGCGCTTTCACTATAAGCCCCGGGCTCACCCTGATAGGCAACCTTGACCTTCTCCTTTCTCATGATTCCTCGCCTACATTTCAAGCAGCCGCATTCTCTTTTCTTTGAATCATCCAATTAATAATATCTTTTGGTTCCTTAAGCGGTAAGACAAAAAAGACTCTGCGGTGCTATAAATCTGTGAGCGGAGATTACTGGGAGGCGTGGCCGTTGGAGCTCAGATGGGATCCGATAATGAGGCAGTGGATCATAGTCTCCGGAGCTAGGGGGAAGCGTCCCCTGCTACCTGAGGGATTCTGTCCCTTCTGTCCTGGATCTGAGGAGGTACCAAAGGGAGACTGGACAGTTATAAGCTTGCCAAATAAGTTTCCAGCCTTAAGACCTGATCCTCCACCGCCAAGCAGGTCTGATAGACTATATAAAACGCGTCCCGCAAGAGGAGTATGTGAAGTTATAGTCTATACTCCTAAACATGATGTCACGCTGGCCGACTTAAGCGTTGAGAATATTAAGGCGGTGATTGACCTCTGGACTAAGAGATTCGTGGAGCTCGGAAGATTAGATTACGTCAAGTACGTCTTCATCTTCGAGAATAAGGGGCGAGTAATCGGCGTTACGCTTGATCATCCGCATGGGCAGCTCTACGCGTTTTCCTTCATTCCCCCAATAATAAGGCGGGAGCTCGAGTCAAGCAGGAGATACTGGAGACGAACTGGAAGATGCCTATTTTGCCGCATAATCGAGAAGGAGAAGGAAGATGGAAGACGCATTATCTGCGAGAACGATGGCTTTGTATGCTTTCTTCCATTCTTCGCTCATTGGCCCTACGGGGTGCACATATACCCGAAGAGACACGTTACTGC
>JAGGZB010000019.1 GCA_021162225.1 Candidatus Bathyarchaeota archaeon
CGCCCCTAACAATATGCTTGTATCCATAGTAGTGCAGCGGATTTGAGGGGTTAGTCTTCCTAAAGAAGTCTTTCACGAGTCTGTCATAGTTGCCCATAATGCTCGCCTTGGATCTTTTATGCCTTTACGAATCCTTTTCCCTTCTCGAGCTTGAGTATGAAGATGCATTTTCTCTCTCTGGTGTATTCTCTGAATCTTAGGCCGCATCTTCCGCATGTGTAGGCGTCTACGTTGAAGACTCCGTATCTCCAGCTCTTAGAAGGCTCTTGAATATTCGCTCCACAATTAGGACACTTAGCCATTACATTCCACCTAAATTATAATTGCTTTAACCCCTAATATTTTGCTTGCGACAAGCCGCTATTTTCTCGGCCTTTTTCTTGTAAGGCTCGTCCGGTAGCGTCAAAAAAGAAGGGTGGTTGATCGGAAGTTATCTTTTAAGCCACTCCATGTTTGTATCTGATATTTCTATTTTAACCCAGAAACCAGTTCCTTTAGACTGCATTAGTAAAGGCAGCTTCGTATCTTTATCTATATAATAGTCTGTCTTAGTTGTTCCTGTTTTTGTAACATTCTCTTGGTGATAGTGAAGTGCCCTTCTTGTTCCGAGGGAGGTTGATATGTTTTCTTCACCCATATACTCCATGCCTTCTATACTTAAGTTTGAGAGAGCCATCTCTCCTTTTCGGTAAGTCCTCGTCTCAGGCTTGAGAAATGGTATTCCAATAGGCGTCATCGAAACTGTGTAATTTTCGTCGGTAACTTCGATTATTTCAAGCCTTATAGTACCTGAAATTGGAACTATTAATGCTATTCCTTCAACTTTATACTCTAAATAGGCGCCTTTGAATAGTTTAGGATATACTGTTAATGTTAGTGTTTTATCTCCAATTTTAACCGTATAGTTTCCTTCTTTTTCTAGTCTTACCGTAAAATGAATCGTCTTTTCTTCCCCAGGAGCCAACCTCACCGTTTTTGTTTCAACATTCGTTCCTTCAATAGTTAATGTCGCATCGTAGGAGCCTTCAGCGTTTCCGACGTTTTTAATGTCTACTGAAACCGTAACTCTCTCCCCAGCAAAAACCTTTGAAGGCGAATGCCTAATGTTGGAAAACTCGAAATCAGCTTTTTGGGTCAGTACAAATGCTAAACTGCCAATAGCTACGATGCAGATAATGCCTACAGCTAAAAATGCCAGTTTTTTCATAAACCTCACTTTAACGCTGCTACTACTCAGTATGCGCTTTGATCATTCTAATAGTTTTTGGCGGCGTTACATTCCAAGTAAAGCAAGTCAATCATCTAGAGAACTGTAGGCTACTGTCTGCGTAATCTTTAAGGAGTTTTGGGAGGTTCTTATAGAAAGGTGCCCATGATGAATGAGAAGATATTCTCTGACTTAAAGGTCTGTATAGATTCAACTCCTGTTGTAGATGTGCATTCCCACATCGATGGAAAACATCCAGCAGCCAGCGATCCTAAAGAGATAATCTTCTATCATTACATAGTAACGGAGATGCTGTCCGCCGGTGCTCCTCCAGAGATCTTCTCTAAAGATGTCGCCTTCGAAGACGCCTTGAAGAAGTCTATCCCATACCTCAAGCTGATAAGGAACACGGCGACTTACTGGTGCTTAACGAGAATGCTGAGAGATCTCTATGGATTTGAAGAAGATGAAATAAACGAAGATAACTGGAGGGAACTCGCCGACAAGATTTATTCAAAAATTGAGGAGAAAGACTGGTATAAACGGGTTCTCGAGAAGACCCACCTTAGGAAGGGCTTCTTAACCTTCAAGTTTAATGAGGAGATTCCGGAATATGACCGAACCTTCTACGTCGGCGCCTTGAGGATCGAGCCTTTAATCACTAGGTTATCCCGTGATGATATCCAAGCATTAGAAAAGACAACTAGCATATCCATAAATTCACTAAGCAGATTTGAGGAGGCGCTGTCGATACTCTTCAAGAAGTTCTCTGAATGCGTAGCTGTAACCGCGAGTTTTCTTCCCAAAGAGACTTTTGAGGAGCCAGACAAGGCGAAGGCACGTGAATCATTCCAGAAGAGACTTTCGGGGTCACGCCTTGACGCTTCCGAAATGAAAAGTCTGAGATCATACTCCATAAATTGTATACTCAGCCTAGCTGAGGAATATGACCTACCATTCCAGATAATGCTTGGGGTAGTTAGACCCGTTCCGGGAGCCTCACCCCCAGATTACGCTGTGGTTAGCTATAACGCTGAGTCCCTTCTTTCTCTCTGCCGCCTTTTCCACAAGTTTAAAAACGTAAAATTCGATATATTCCTAGCAAACAGGATTCAGTCCCACGAACTTACAGTTATCGCGAAGAACTATCCAAACGTGTATGTCACAGGCTACTGGTGGTACGTGTTTTATCCTACAACTATCGACCAGTTCCTTCTCGAGAGGCTTCAGATGTTACCCAAAAACAAGATGAACGGGTTCTTCAGCGACGCCTACGCCGCGGAATGGACGTATGCTAAGGCATGTCTGGTCAGGAGACAGCTAGCCCTTACACTCGCAAGGATGGTTGAGGAAGGATACTATACGATAGACTTAGCAAAGGACATAGCCGCCGACATGCTTAACCGAAACCCCGAAAGACTCTATAAACTAAAGCAGGTTTAAGCAATCGTCGAGGATGCAGAAAAGCTAATCGTCACGTTCCGGCTCCTCGGCCGTCTCCCGTGAAGGGCAGAGATCCTTCAACACGCACATCTCGCAATTCGGCTTCCTAGCCTTGCAGACCCTCCTTCCATGAAAGATTAGTAAGTCAGCAAATCTCCCCCACTTATCTTTTGGAACAATCTCCATCAGATCCTTCTCGATTCTCTCCCGAGTCTTACTTTCTGTTAATCCAAGCCTCTTAGCTAGTCTAAGGACATGCGTATCCACAATTATTCCCTCATTTATGCCATAGGCGTTTGTGAGGACGATATTAGCTGTTTTCCTTGCAACTCCAGGTAGAGAAAGAAGCCCCTCCATAGTCTTAGGAACCTCAGAATTAAACTTTTCAACTAGGATCTTGCAGACTTCTTTGATTCTCCGTGCCTTCACTCGATAATATCCAGTTGGCTTAATATCCTGCTCCAATACGTTTATGTCGGCGTTTGCATAATCTTCCGCTGAACGATACTTCTTAAATAGGTTACGCGTGACCTGATTAACCCTCTCATCAGTGCATTGAGCCGCAAGGATAGTTGCGACCAAAAGCTCGAGTGGATTGCTAAAGTTTAGGGCTATCTTAGCATCTGGATGTTCCTTCTCGAGACGATTAATAATCTCAAGAACTCTTCTCTTCAGATCTTCCTTGCTCATTACCATCACCCAACCCAAGATCAGATCCATATAGGATCGTAGTTTCCGCTTCCATCACGAAAATATCAAACTCTTATCTTTACATCAGCAAATATATCTCTGACGAACCTAAAGCTTTACGCTCACCTCAAATCCATCCTCACCCAGCTTGAGGAAGCGGCTTCTGTATCGTCCTGAATTCCTCACATAGTTCAGATAGTTCCTCATATAATGTGCGTAAAGCCCAGCGTTATCCGCGACGACCACGCTTCCTCTATGCAGTTTATCCTCAATCATCTTTAGGTGTATGAGATACTCGCTTTTATCTTCATCCAAGAATACTAGGTCGAACTTTCCCTCAAGTTCGGGAAGAACCTCAGCAGCATCCCCGACTATCACTTTAACCTTAGGCTTTATTTTCGCTCTTTCAATATTCCTCCTTGCCTCCTCAGCTTCATCACTATCTCTCTCAATTGTGAGTATCTCAGCTTTATCGTCAAGCTCTTTTCCAATAATGATGGTTGAGTAACCAACTAACGTCCCAACCTCCAAAATCCTCCTAGGCCTTAGCTGCGCAACGAGATTTGCTAAAGCCTTGCCTCTAATCGGCCCGATTATCGGAAGGAACCTTCTTTTCGCTTCCTTTTCAATCTCTCTGAGAACAGCTTCAGCCTCCCTAGACATGAACGGTCACCAAAATAATCTTTCATGAACGAATAAAAAGGCTACAAAGTTTATATATGCATTGTCGCGCTTCAAGCGGTCAAAGAAGGACGCATCAAATGTCCAGTAAAAACATGTATCTTGTAACGGTTCCAGCAGGTTTTGAAGCTGAAGCGAAGGAGGAAATAAAAAGGCTCATGCCTAATGCTTATGCTCGTAGCATGTTCTTTAAGGGCAACATTCTGGTCGAGTGTCCTAGATCGGTGGATCTTACCTCTATAGCCAAGACGAAGGAGACCACATATATAGGCAAAATATTCCCAATCGATAAGATCGTTAAGATTTCAAAGAGTAGAGAGAGCATAGCGTATATTCACGATGAGATTGTACAACTGGATAAGCTGCAGAAGGGAGAAAGATTTGTTGTACGATGTAGAAGAAGGGGGAAACATGAATTCACAAGTCGAGATGTAGAAAGAGAACTTGGATCTATGCTTGAAGAATCATGTGGAGCTCTTGCAGACCTACGTGATCCCCAGAAAATCGTCATCGTCCAGATCTTCCAGAATCAAGCCTTAATCGGAATCGCAGAGGCAAGCGACATAGTTGAGAAGAAAATAAAGGTTTTTAAGAAGTACAAACACGGCGAGAGGCCGCTAACTCGAGCTGAGCATAAGATCAGGGAGGCCATCAAGATCTTCGGTCTAGAAATCAAACGAGACTTCATGGTTTTAGACTTAGGCGCTGCTCCTGGAGGATGGACAAAGGTTCTAGCAAGCCTCGCCGGAAAAGTCGTAGCCGTAGACCCAGCTGACCTTGACTCATCCGTAGAGTCTCTCCCCAATGTTACTCATCTAAAGTGTAAAGCCGAAGAGATTCCTAAAGATATTGGAAGATTCGACCTCATCGTTAATGATATGAATCTTGACCCGGCTAAGTCGGCCAAGATAATGGTTAACTTAGCTGGGCTCCTCAAGAAGGGAGCTCCCGCTCTCATGACAATTAAGTTTGTGACGCGAAATAGGAAGAAGCATATAGCCGAGGCCCTTGAGATACTCAAAGCTGAATATAAGGACTTTAAGGTTAAGAGGCTTCCGCACAACAGATATGAGACAACAGTTTTTATGCGTAAGGCTTAGCGCCAAAAGAGCGAATATGCCAAGACTTTTAAGGTTCCATCACTCTTCTGGAGATGGGCACGTCTCAGTTCATAAAAGGGAGCTTCAGAAAAGTACTGAAGGTGCCTAAGATTGAAGGACATGTCCCCTTTCAAATTGCTCATGCCACGAGAGAAGGCCTTAAAGGAGATTCTAAACGCCGTTAGGCCCATAGAGAGAACTGAAAGAATATCCTTAGAGCGGGCAGTCGGAAGAGTCTTAGCGAGCGACGTAAAAGCCGATATGGATGTTCCTCCGTTTGACAGATCCGCAATGGACGGATACGCCGTCAAGGCTGAGGAAACATTTGAAGCTTCACAGTTTAATCCAGTTAAGCTAAATGTTGTAGGTGTTCTACATGCAGGTGAATCATCAGATAAGCCGATTAAGAAGGGAGAGTGCATACGAATAGCAACTGGCTGCCCGATTCCTCCCGGCGCAGACGCCGTCGTAATGATGGAGTTCACGGAGGAGAAGAATGGTATCGTATATATATTTAAGCCTGTCCACCCCGGAGCGAATATTGCCAGAAAAGGAGAGGATATAAAAAGGGGAGAAGCGATTCTGAAGAAGGGAGATCTCTTAAGCCCGGCAAAGATTGGGGTCTTAGCCTCACTTGGGCACAAGGATGTGCTTGTTTATCAGAAGCCACGCGTAGCTGTTATATCTACGGGATCCGAAATCCGGGATCCGGGTTCTCCATTAGAGAAGGGTCAAATCTACGATGTTAACTCGTACACGCTTACGTCAATATTACTGGAGAATGGAGCTTCAGTAACAAGATCCCCAATAGTCTCCGACACTATTGACGAGGTAAGATCAGCGGTTCTAAGATATCTTGATCATGATCTTATCGTGTTCTCCGGAGGAAGCTCGGTTGGGGAGAGAGACGTATTAGTCAAAGTCGTCGAGGAACTGGGTGAACTCATCTTTCATGGAGTTCAAATTAAGCCTGGAAAGCCTACGCTTTTTGGCTTGGTGGAGGGAAAACCTATACTTGGAATGCCGGGTTACCCAACTTCATGCCTGAGTAATGCCTATCTCTTCCTAGTCCCCGCAATTCGAAGGATGGCTAGACTCCCACCGAAGATTCCACGTAAAGTTAAGGCGAAGATGGGGGTCAGAATAGTCTCAGCATCTGGAAGAGAACAATTCTTCACAGTGAAGATAAAGAATGGCATCGCGTATCCCGCTTTCAAAGCATCAGGCGACATAACAAGCCTGGCAAATGCAGATGGATACATAATTTTGCCAGTAAATCTAGACGTTATAGAAAAAGATGAAGAGGTCACAGTTACCCTCTTCGATTGATATTCAAAGCTTCACTGACACCCCCTTTAGAGCCTCGCCTTTTTCATTCATATTAGCACCTTAAAGCATCTCAAGAGCTCCATTCTTCTCCTCGTAATTTAAGGTGGACAAGAGGAAGATTCCAGCCAAGTAGCCTCTAAGAAGATTAAAGCTAAATCTCATCAAATATTCCAGCGAGAGCATCATAGATTCTCTTGTATAGGTCGTAATATCTGCTATACTTCTCCACATTTAATGCTCGTGGAGTAAACTTGATTCTTTCGGTGTATATTCCGCTCACGGCTTCTTTGATGTCTCTGTATACTCCTGAGCCTACCCCTGCA
>JAGGZB010000017.1 GCA_021162225.1 Candidatus Bathyarchaeota archaeon
ATCATCTAGAAATCTTGAGATCGAAAGGCATCATAATATATGACGACGTAGCAGACACATACTATCTGCGAAGTTTTGGCATCTAGTTATAAAATTCGATGGTTCTTACTAAGCCAATCGAGTAAAAACTTATATATCTTCGGAGAATATCAAACATAAAAGATGCATTTATCAAAAATATTATCGATCATTTTCGCCCTCGCAGTACTTCTTTTAGGTTTTACTATAGTGCGGGGCCAATATCAAGTCATAAACAATTCTAATTTTGAGGATGGATTACGTTCTTGGGAAGTCATCATAGTTAAACGCTATGAGTATGGACCTAGAGCCCCATATCCGCGGATAGAGCCTATTGCGAATTGCAATAAGTATTTTTCCTCCTCTGAGGATGGTTATTGTATATCTTTTGACACCCCCGATTACAGCGATGGATACATCCGACAGGTTGTGGATATTTCACCAGGATCTGTTTACTTAGAGCTAAATTTTCGAAAAGCGTGGCGTACAATACTCTATATAACCTTGATAGATCTAGCAACTGGCCATCAGTTAGAAATAGTTCCTACTGAGAGTCCTTGGAGGTCACCGATTTCTGACTTTGCTGGTTCCCGTATAGAAGTAAGAATTGGAGCAAAGGGCGAAGACTGCGGTGCGGAATGTTACACTTATTTGGACTATATTAAAATTCTTGTTAATCCACAAGTAGAAACTACTACATCTACTATAACCACAATTTATACCGTATATGAGACAGTAACACATTACGTGACCCTAACATCTACATCTACACTCTCCACGGTAAGCACAGAAGTTTTTACGAAAACGGTAACATCCCGCATTACATCAACAATCACGAAGACAAATCTCTTAGAAACGACAATTACACAGCTAACTACGGAAACAGTCCGTTCAACACTTACCGAATATAGCACTCAGGTTATTACCATTTCAAAAGCAGTCCAAAGATACGTCGGCAACGCATTTGATGCAGTAATTTCATTAGGTCTTCCATTATCTCTAAGTTCATTCGCAGGAATCATCGTGTTTTACTCTTTAAAAGGATCGCCCAAAATGCTAAAGACGCTCGCCGCGATACTTGTATCTATTACTGGTTTACCAGCCGGTACATACATTACAGAGAAGATACATAAATCATCAATGTTTGCCGTAAAAATGCCAATTGCAGAAACCTTAATCATCATATACTCACTGATATACTTAGCAATCCTTCTATCACTCGCGATCAGGGTCATCATAGAATATATGAAAATCACCAAGAAATAACATCGCTTTTCATCATGGGAAGGAATATTATTACTGCATGCATTATAAGCCGAGCCTTCTATATTCTAAGTGCGTTAAAAGTAGATGTAGAATCGAGGTATCTCATTGCGATGAGCATTAGTAAAGGAAACATAGTTTCTCGCCGTCCTTGGATTTAGATCAGAAGCCCATCTTCTAATGCATTCTTCCTTAACATCTAGGCTTTCCCAGCTCTTGTAGGGCATTTTTCTAAAAGGTTTATAGAGGATGATATTATTTAACCCATGTTTTTGCGGGCCCGGCGGGCTTTGAACCCGCGACCCCCGGGTTAAAAGCCCGGTGCTCTATCCTGGCTGAGCTACGGGCCCATTCTCGTAACTAAACATAATATTTAAATATTCCTCGCGTTGTTTTTCTCTCGTGATTCCTAGACGTAGGGGGCGCATCGAGGTCTCACGTTTAGAGAAACCTCTTCGGGATTATTTAACATTAAATCCTTCTCTCGTGAAGCGGAATCATCATTACGTTTTGGTTAAAGTTCTAGAGTTTCTGAAGGAAGATCTGAGGGTCAATTCTATAGAGGAGGTTTTAAAGACCGATCCTAAAGAGATCGTTCTAAGCCTTCGGAAGTATATCGCTAAGCTAGTGGGTGAGGGTCTCTCCACGAAAAGCATTAGATTCCACTTATATCTCATTAGAAGCTTTCTCTCATTCTACGATATAGAGATCTCTCCCAAGAAGCTTAAGATTCCGAGAAAAGTTGGAAAATCTAGAATCGATAGAATTCCAAGCCTCGCCGAGATCCAGAAGCTCGTCATGGGAACTAGATCCCGGAGGCTCCGACTAGCGATAATGGTTATGGCTTTATGCGGTTTAAGATTAAACGAGTGCCTAAGCCTGAGAAGAGAATGGATCGACCTAGAAAGAGGCTTTATCATAATCCCACCCGAGATAGCCAAGACCGGTAAAGGTCGTGAGGTGCCTATTCCCTCGGAGCTGAAGGAGGAGCTTAAACGATATCTGGAAAATTATCCATATGAGCGTGGATATATCTTCTGCGTTGAAGGCAATCCCGAGAAGAAGATTCCCAAGGCTAGATTTTATGAATCCTATATTGAACTTCTCAAAAGGCTTGGATTGGATAAGAGGACTCCTGATGGAACCGCTTACCAGCTCCATCCACATGTTTTAAGAAAATGGTATCGAACAATGCTCGAGAGCGCGGGGGTAAATAAGCTTCTGATAGATCTCTGGATGGGTCATAACTCCGGAATAGAGAAGGTTTACTATCTCCCAACCCCCGAGATCATTAAGGCTGAATCCGACAAGGCCGATAAAGCCCTTCGAATCTTCGGGTCAAAATACGCTCCCATGACATCCGAGAAGGCTGAGGCATTAGAGGAGGCTATAAAGTTCTATGAGAAGCTTATGGATCACCTCGCAAGAAAGAATCCAAGATTACTAAGAGAACTCGGAATAAGCTAAGGATGCTTCAACCTAGTGGCCACGCTATCCCAGTACAACATGGAGTTAGATTGGTAGTTCCAAGAAGGTTAAAGATATAGAAAGTATTTCAAATGAAGATAACGTTTATCCGAAGATTCTAGAAGATATCAAGTTAAGATTGTAGATCAAGAAGATAACTTAGTTAGCTGTCTAAAAGAAGGTCGGGAGCTAATTAAGGAGATCTCTAGAGAGTTCTTGTGTGTTTTAGGGTTTAAAGCAGGCTCCTAAAAGGGATTGCGCAATAGAGGTATTATTTAAATCCTCTCGTTTATTAAAGCGCAATAGAAGTATTGTTTAAATCCTTTCGTTTATTAAATTTACAACATGCGCTATAGGAAGCGTCCAACAGACTATGGCCGTTCTGTTGGACAGATGATTGGAGATATAATGCAATATCGCGCGTTAAAGAAGATATTAGCTCCATTTAATCCCCTAATAGATGAGAAATGGAAGGATAAAAGTGGTATAGAACACGAAATAGACTTTGTTATAGGAACAAAGACAAATCCCTTAATTCTGATAGATAGCAAGTACATAAAGTATACCAAACATGCTAGAGAAAAAGTAAATGAAATATTTATGAAACTAACAAGCATCAAGGAAAGTTATTTATCAGTTAATATGTTAATAGCAGTTCTAGCTGGTTCATTCACCAATGACGCTTTAAAGACCTTAGAAACAAGAGGTGTGCATGTCTTTCATATTCCATTTAAAAGGGTCGCTATGAACTTAAGAAGATTTGGAGTAATCATAGATTGGCCTGAGTCAGATACGAGTACGCCCGAAGCAACTTGGAAGCGTTTAGTGTCAATGTCAGAGAGTGAGAAAGATGAACTTGGCGATGCTTTCTTTGATGGGACAAATATTCCTCAAGCATTACCTGAATTGATTAAGCGATACCTAAAAGATGAATCTATTTCTTAAGTATTATAAGAGATTCTCTTAAAGGTATGTCATGTCTTCTGCCACCAGCTATACTTTTCCATTTATCTCCTCTCTTCCTGAGAACCTGTAATTTTGCTTCTTTAAATCCCACACTAAGAGCTACTTTAGCTAGTAGAATATCAGTTGGAATGTGAACTCCATAAGGAGCAGAGTCACCTAATACTAGAAGATAATATCCACCTGGCCTTAGACATCGGAACATTTCAGTCATGTGAGAATACATTTCATTAAAATACGCTATGCACACTATATCATAATCTTTCCTGCCACTTCTTCTGTACTTCTCTCTCCTCAGTTTTCTGGCAATTTGTGTTAACTCGTCTCTAATCTCCTGAGGCAGTTCTTCTCTTGGTAAAAGTTCCTCTCCTAATCTTTTACCATTAACTTGTGTAGTGGAACTCGTCATTAATTTATTACGCACCTTTAGCGTTATCTCTCTCCACGAGGAGGCTATTCCAAAAAAGTACAAGTCTAGCCTCGTCGCGTCCGCATAGTCTACATTGTTAAGATAAGGGGGAGAGGTAAATGCAAAATCTATCATATTATCATCTATGAAATCTATCTTCTTGGTAGAGTCACCTTTCACAATTTTAGCTTCTCCCGGACTAGAACACTTTTTAAGAATCGTTTGTAGATCATCCAGCATCATAGCAATCTGAGCATTAAATGCTTCAAGAGTATTTGGAATCTTATTCTTCTTTCTCTTCCTTGGTAACATATAGGGAAACACTACACTTGATGATGAGACCTTCCTTAGGATCCCAGCTAAAGCTAATAAGCAAAAGTCCCTGAAATGTATATCGTCTCTCTCTTCTATAGCATCTTTAATGGCATATAATTCACACAAAGTTCTCCTTGAGAAATTTTTTAAAAGAAATTCAGGCTTGCTGTCTAAATCATAATCACTTTCGTTTATATTAAGTAATTTTTCCCAAAGCTCCATACATAAATCGTTTATGGCTTTTCTTAACTCAGCTATATCAAAGTCCCAATAAGTCTTAACTTCGGCTATCCAAGCTACATAAGGGTGCGCTTCTACACCTATAGAATCTATACCTGCTAGCTTAGCGCATACGGAGGTAGTTCCGCATCCTACAAATGGATCTAAAACCAAATCCCCTCTCTTGACATTAAAATGTTTAAAACATTCTTCAACAAGCGTATAGGAGAAACCACAAGGATATCTATACCACCTATGGATCGGTGCTTTCATGTTATCTACAAAAGTGCATCGAATATCCTTGCATGTCTGATTCAAATTACACCTCATTTATGCTGCTCCCTCCTTTTATACCTCTGCATATAATCTTTTATGGCGTTTTCTAGTTCCTCACCGATCTTCCTACTTGAGCCTGTCTTATCCACTACGAATTTAACCCATTCTTGCCAGATTTTTGGGTCTATGGCTATGGATGTCTTCTTCTTGGTCTTGGTTCGGCTGGCCATGTCTGATACCTTTGTAGATTAGGTGGTATTTACCTTTTTACCGTAAGGTTATATATTTACCGTAGACGGTATAAGGGGTTATATTAAGCTTAAGCTAACATATCTTTCATTTGGGGGATATATGAAAAAGTCGAAGTTGGAAGCGTTGGTTGCTATCCGTATGAAGGCAATAAGGTTAGCTGAGACTGCCCGTAAACTGGAACATGAGCTCAGGAAAAGGCGTTACCATCCAGATGGTCTCCTCCCATCTTCGTTCAAATCGTGGTTAAAAAGAGTTACGGAAAGATATGAAGAGTTAAGGAGTTGGATAACACATAAGTTTTATGAGGTGAGTGCGCAGATGCCTTATGTAACTTTACCGGACTTGGTTCGGGTTGGCGATGCTTTTGGTATTTTAGAAGACGTAGTTACTGGCTGCAAAGTTGCCGAAAAAAGTATGGAAATAATGATTAAGCCGTCAATAGAGCCTAAACTTGTTGATAAACTCGGCTCGCTCAGGGAGGAATTGGAGAAGCTGGAGAGTGAGGGACTTGACGTGATGGTTGTCAAAAACCTTAAGGAGGCTATAATGGAGGCCGAGCATGGTCATCGTCTGGCATCTGCGATGATAGCTTCGAGAATAATCTGCAATCTCATTGACAGGCTGGAAGGGGAGAAGGATGAAGATAAGGTTGACTATTTGGTGAGGGTGGGGGGTAATTCCTAGGGATAGGAAGGACGTGCAAAGACAGATACTGACCGCCATGAGACTTTCTAGGAACTTCTTAGCCCATAGAGTGGATATCTTCCCGGAGACCAGCGATGTCTTAACCCTACTAGGCGGCGCTTTTAATCTTTCAAGAATATGGCTTGAACTATCAAAACAGTAACAGGATCATAGACTATTTCCTACTATGAACAAATGAGTACGAAGTTATTAAGAAATAGAGATGATTGATAGATGATTATCATCATCTATCATGATGATCTATAGATGATGATCTTTAGTTCATCTTGAAGATGTCTTCTCAGTTTACATAGGCTATGAGAATTTCATCAATAACTTACTTACCTTCCAACTCTCTAAGATCCTCCAGCTTCACATCGTTCACTTCTCAGCTCCTTCATAGATTGATTAAAATAGGGGGCATAAGTTAAACTTAGTTTAACATATATTCCTAGCCTTCGGAAGCTTAGATCTGTAACAGATGTAAACGATGTAACTGATTCCTTGGAGGGCTTAGAAGCTGAAGAACTCCCTAACCTCCTTCTCTCCCCCCTCCCACACATGAGAGACAAGCATCGAAAGACATCGTGAGATCTATCTCTCATATCATAGATATATCTGAGTTAGACACGAGTTATGGAGGATAAATAGGATTATCGAAGTTGGATCATATATTCGATAATCCTACTCCAGCCCCTTTTTGAGGAATTCTAATCCCTCTTTATACTCCTGAAAATCGGTTACATCGTTTACATCAGTTACATGAATCCTCTTAGCAATCTTCAGAACCTTCATCGGATCGAAGACATGAACTCTCTTAACGCCTCCCTCAACCCGCTTTAACATGGTCTTAGAGCCTAGAACCTCCCTTAACCTCCTTCCAACCTTCTGCTTCGTTAGGATGCCAAAGAGTTCTGTCTCCATCTGATTCGGCTTATTCGGGTGATCTAATCCGTTTAACTCCATCTTCAACTTCAACCAGATATCTTCAAAGGGAATCTCTAAGGTCTTCAACCTCCCTATAAGCTTGATGGTGGCAATCGCTAGATGGCCCTCGAATGACTCTCTCCTCTCCCTCATCTTCTCCTCCACCTTCTCCTTCACGAACCTCTCTAGCGTCTTGTAATGTTCTGGATGAACTGAGGCCACGGTTAACAAGGGCTTGTAGAGCTCCTTCATCCTCCCCTTAAGCCAAGGAATATCAAGTTTCGGAGGCCATGTTGAATCTATGAGGGTCTTCATCCGCCATAAGAGGAGATGCTTCCTCAGCTCTCCAAAAGCTTCGTAATCCTCGCTAGTATATTCATCGTATTCAGGCTCCCCTTCAACCATGTTCACGTTTATGAATCGCTCAGCCAGCCCCTTCAGCTGAATAAGCTTCTCTCCAGCCGAGATCTTAAGGCAATAAGCGGGGTAATATTCGATCACCCTCTCCCCATCAGACTTAATTGTAATTCTCGGAACCTTTCCACCCCTCTTATATCCAACTTTCCAGATCTTACTCTTCTCTAAGTCACGCTCTATGCCCTGGATCTCATCCTCGATTATGGTTGGAATGCGGTCATCTGATCCGAGGAAGGTGTAAAGGTCGGCGCTTGGGATGGAGACGCCGTAGAGGGGTCGATAGCATAATTCTGCGAATAATTGGAGGGTATGCGTCTTACCGCTCCCATTATCGCCTAAGAGATGGATGTATGGAATGGTCTCGAATAGCTCTTGAACGTAGCTTAGCATCACGGCTGACGTGAATAGTATTCGGATCTCATCCTCCACATCAACGAATCTCCTGAACTGCCATAAGGTCACCTCGAAGAGCGCTTCAGGATCAGGAGCCTTTAGTTCGTCGTTGGAGTCAAAGATGTAGGGTTGATATGGGTATTTTGATGGTGAGGGCGGCTCAAATACCTTATCTCGGAGGGTTAGTCGGTACTCAACTCTGAAGCCTCCGTCCTTCAAATAAACCGGGTTTATCGAGTAGATTAGAAACGCTGGCCTTTCCTCCCCGGACTCGTCTCTGTAGAGTATCGCCTCCACAACATTCTCACGATCCCGGTAAAATCTCTTATATGAGACCCCCTTCCTATTATTCATGAAGATCGCCTCCCCCTCGGCGGTCTTCCCACACCTTTCAACCTCTTAGAAGAATATTCGATCTCCATTCCATGAGCCTCAGCTTTAAGGCTCCGTCGACAGTTCGGATTCTGGCATTTATGGAAAGGTTCACCATCTGCTTCATTTAAGAACTCTTCTCTGCCGGTGCCGGTGAATCTTAATTCCAGCTCCTCCGACCCCCAATTCTCATCGGTTTTAATGATGCCAACCAATCGGCTCCCCCCAGCATGTCTTATGTCAGCGCACCTCCGCCCGTTCGATCACGAGCTTATCTCCCCGAACCTCGACCCAAACATAGTCTCCGAGTTCCATCTTCGGCGGTAGGGTTACGAGCCTCGAACTCCCTATCCTAATTACACGCCTTAGGAGTTTCATCGCTCTAAAAGGTTTAAAAATAAAATACATGAAGTTTTATTTACTATATGTTGACCGTCTATGAGACCGCCAGAACTCGAGCTGGAGATCCTGGACATCTTGAGCGAGAGACCTTATACCGCGATGGAATTAGTAAGAGTCACCGGCAGGTATAAGCAGAGCATCTATAGAAAGCTTAAAGAGCTGAGGGAGAAGGACTATGTAAAGAGAGTGGGTGGAGAGTATCACATCACTAAGATCGGCAGAATAAGGCTTGCAGAACTTCATGAACGGCTTCGTAACCGATTAGTTTATGACCATGAGGTAAGCGCCCCAAAATTGCTCGACATAGACTCAGACCTGTCCTTCGCGGAGATCTTAGACCTCGCCGACCTCTCCCCTCCTTGCCGCTACAGGGTTAAGCTTTATGTTGATAATAGTATTGAAGAGGAATTTCGCACAGGGCGGATAAATTATCTACGAGTAGATAAAGGAGTCACTGATGAAAGAGTGTTGCGACAAAAGGCGTCAAGCGAGGAATTAAGGGAGGCAACTGTTGAACAAATAGCTCAAAGAGTGGTCAGCGCACTTGCGTTTAGACTCATTCTCACCCGGCTACTCCACCTAATTGAGAAGAAAAGAATTGAAGGAGCCGAGGTCTCGAGAGAGAATCTCAAGGAGGCCCTCAAGTTCAGATTTGCCTTGACGGTCGATTACGAGAACCTCTTGACTAGAGAGAGTGGCGAGGTATTGGTGGCCCTACTTGGCATATGGTCTATCAATAATGTTGTATATGCCGGAACACGGGAGAGCTCCACGGTCGACGTCCTTAAGGTTTTAACCAGCTTGGGCTACGGCCCCACGAGAATTGCGGAGTTGGCGGAGAGAATCCATGGAGGATCCGGAGCAGGGGATCTCAGAGATCTTGGAAAAGAACGTATGGAACTTTTTGACCTTTGCATGAAAATCCTCAGGAAACATGGGCGCATCCCTCGAGAGCGGATTATATATGGTGGATGACGTTTGTGGAGGAGTTTTTAAAGAAAATTTGCAAAAACCGACGAAAACGATAGCTCTTCTTCGACAATCGATCCCCTTATTCCGTAGAGATAAGCGCTAGGTGATCCCTACATATCCCTTCAAGTAGCTCAGACTCCTATCGACTTCTCCTTTAGTCTGCACGATAATTATTTAGAAGTCCATTATAAATATTAAAACTTTAAATATGTTAAAGTATGTTTAACAT
>JAGGZB010000021.1 GCA_021162225.1 Candidatus Bathyarchaeota archaeon
CTTTAAGAATGGATGTTGACACGGTCATTCCGCCGATTATGAGTCTCTCTAGAACCTTGTATTCGACGCCATAGAACTCTGCAGCCTCGGGAGTTGGCCATCCGGCATATGTCCACTTCTTTCCCGGGCCCTCTTCTCCGTGTATTAGTTTCCTTATGGGAACGTTGGCCTTTGTCCTAGCAGCTACTTTTTCGCGTGGAAACTTAATCTGGACTCTGGGATCCCTAAATGGCTCGACGACTATGTATGCATCAGCCTCCTTGACAGCCGCGAGGTAATGCTTCGGGGTTATCTCTAAAGTTTCAGTTGGCACTTCCTCGTACACGCGAGCTGAATACTCGTCGCTTAGGGAGAGGATCATTGGATGAGCTCCCCTCTTATAGCATAGGATGCCTATTTCCTCAAGGAGTTCCTGCGCATGTACTCCGCCTCGAATTATAACAGCTTCTCCCTTCTTGATGCTTGTTCCATTAACGATTGCCTCAGCGCACTTCGCAATCTCATCTTTTGTAACCAACATTTATCTCCTCCCTACGTTAAGGATATATTGGCTATTGAAATTATTTAATGTCTTCATCGAAACTCTAATTTAGGTTGGGAAATACCTGTGAATGGGCGGAGATGGCTTGAGAATAGAATGGAACGGCGGAATACAAATCGAATACGAAGATGTTAAGGTTGTTTTAGATTCTAAAAGGAGCAGCATAGACGGTTCAGCTTTCTTCGTTACTCATGGGCACCTCGATCACTCAGCGGCTTTCAGAATGAAGAATGTTAAGAAATACTCCTCAAAAGAAACTCTGGAGATCGTCTCGAACTTCTTCAGCGTTAAAGACTCCTTTCCATTAAATCTTAAAGAAAAAATCGCAATAGACGAAGTCGAGATTGTTCCTCACAACTCTGGCCATGTTCTCGGAAGCTTCGAGTATGAAGTGAGGACTCCTGAAGGAACGATTCTTTACACTGGGGACTTCAATACGGAGAAGACTAAGACGATGAAACCAGCTGAGCCTATTCGTTGCGATGTCTTAATTGTGGAAGCAACGTTCGGTTCGCCGAACTTTGTCTTTCCGGAAATGGACGAGATAGGTGAAGATATGACCGAGTGGGCTAAGAGCGTTCTGAGACGTGGGCGGATCCCGGTTTTTCGAACGGATCCGTTAGGAAACGCGCAAGAAATAATCCGCATCTTCAATGAATGCGGCATTCCTGTGATTACGCATCGAAGAGTCACTTTGATGAATAGGATATATGATCGGCATGGATACACTCTCGAGTATATTGATGAGTGGTCCTTGGAGGCTGAAGCGATAAAGCAACATGGAGGATTCATCTATATAGCTCCGAAGAATGCTAAGATTTCAGACGCTAGATTCGAGGGTGCTTTGGTCTCTGGATGGGCTCTCTGGAGCAGGAGGACTGGGTTTCCTCTAAGTGACCACGCGGACTTTCCGAGGATTATAAGGTTCGTGGAGGAGTGTGACCCTAAAATTGTGCTGACGTGTCATGGCGGACGCTTCAATGAGACCTTAGCTAGATACATCGAACGGAAGATGCATATTAGAGCATATCCAATAGACCTTATACCCACTAGGTTTAGAAAAGAGGAACGTTAACGCTTCTATTTTATACCTGCCTACTAATGGATGAAATATGTATGATGAAGTCCATCCTCAGAGAATTAGGGTTGTAGGATTATGTATGGGGGAAGGGTTGCTACTATACTCGCTTCGAGAGACAAATGCGTAAGGTTCGTTGTTTTATACTTAGCTGCACTCGGTTCTTTAAGGAGGAAGGTTCTTAGCAGTCTTAAAATAGGAGATCTAAAGAGGCTGGAAGAAGGTGAAGCCGTAAGTATCGGGGCGGCTGATACCTTAAGAAGCTGTTCTTCGAAACTCTTGATTCCCCAGTGCCTCTTCAGATATTCGACGCGATAAAGGTTCCGGTCCTTATGATCCACAGCGACTCCGGCGTGATTCCCCTAGAAGGCTCTATCAAAGGATACGAGATAATTAGATGACTCAACAGAAGAAATGAGCTATACATGGTTAAAGGGCGGGGATCACACGTTTACAGAGGAGAAGCATACAAGAGAAGTTATCGAAAAAACGTTGAATTGGCTCAGCAGCCTCCTTATTTCTTAAAAATCGCTAAATTGTCAAGAAGGACAAAAAAGATAAATTGAACCCTTCTTTAAGTTTGAATAAACACCCTTTTGAGGGGAAGTCAAGATATGATAAATGTTGAAGAAATTCTTTCATCGGCGAAACCTGAAGAGCTCGAGTATCCGCCTCCAAGCGAGGATCACGCTGGACACATAGTATATCTTGCATCGAAGGGCTATCCGAAGCTAGCAGCTGATCATATTCTGCACAAGGAGATGCAGGGGCACCTCAAGGAGACGATTGGAAATGTCATTCGGCAACTGAACTTCACGCTTAATCACCTATTAATGCAGGGAGAAGAGAAAAAGACTGTGCTTCTTCTCGGCAGAACATATGAGGTCCTCATAAATATCGCCTTAAACCTCGCGGGCTTCGAGAGGAAGATAATAGGTTTCAGCGATGAAGAAGCTGAGGGGTCAATAGAGATTATAAAAGAGGCCCTACGCGGATTCGAGGAGTACGAGAGAAAAAGCAAAATAGGGGGAGGCACTGCTCCTGTAGCAAAGGCAGTTGTGAAGAATTTCCTTTCAGAAATGAAGAAGGTGATGAAGAAATATTATAGGCCCCCTGGATCCATGGTTGCTCATGTTGCAGAGGAGATCGAGAAGAGGATCGACGATGAGAATGTGCTTGGCTCATTTTTGTCATCGGCCATAGAGCTCATCCAAAATAACGTTTACTACAAGATGAGTGCCGCAGGAATGTGCAAATTCGGAAATGATTATGCTCTGGGCCTCAGATGGCTTCGCCACTTAGGATTTGTTCAAGTCTCAACGAACCCATCCCTTGCGGCGATTGCATATACTGATGATCCAACTCAGTGGGAAGGATTCAGAGAGGAGGATCTATGTTCCGATTTCAGAAGGATAGTTGAAGAGCATGAGGAGGTTCTTAAAGATCCCGAATCATTCGGAGATGAGCTAGCTGCGTATGGAACAGAGGTGAGTATATGGCGGAATCTGGTTGTCTTTAGGCCGATAGCTATAGCCTCAAAGATGAAGCATGGCATGATAAGCCTACAACTAAATC
>JAGGZB010000118.1 GCA_021162225.1 Candidatus Bathyarchaeota archaeon
CGATAGGAGCAAGAAAAACACCGAATTATTCCTGAAAATCGTCGCCAAGCTCAAAGAGATGGGATACAGGGTCGAGGCCGAGGTCATCGAACACGTGAAATGGGATAAATGCATCCAGCTTAAAGCCCAGTGCCACGTCACCTACGATCAAGTAGGCTACGTATCAACATTCGGCATGAACGCCATAGAGGGATGGGCTCTCCGCCAGCCCGTTATAGCAGAGGTGGATCACTGGACCCTCAGCATATACCCAGAGCTTGAGGAATTCCTAGTTCAAGCAGATGAGCGGACGCTTCTAACCCAGATCAAAAACCTCTTAGACAACCCCGACCTCATCCAAGAGCTGGGCGAGAAGGGGAGGAGATTCGTGGAACAATACTTCGACGCCAGAAAGGTCGTGAAGAGATGGGTAAACCTGATAAGATTCGTCGCCGAGCGGGGGTAAAAACTTAAATAAGCTCAGGTTCAGGAATAGGTGAAAGGCCATGGAGAAGGCGTTAGCCCTCGTATTGGTCGGACTCATTCTATCGGCTCTATTGATGACAGCGAGCATAGTCGTGGCCTGCTATGCGACGGCGAAGATAGGTCATAGAGTCTTGAAAGAAGTCATCACGGGATTCACCACCCTAGTTCAGCCGATATGGGTCTGGTCCGAGACGCTGAAGCACTGGGTGTTCAGAGGACTTGAGATAATCGAGGTTCCATGGGAGTATGAGGTCTATGAAACCATCCTATCGCCTAGAATCGCTGGAGGAGAGATATTCTGGGTGTTGGCCGCCGTCTTCTTCGGCTTCACGTTCCTCTTCACATTATTGCTAGCGGACGAACTCGGCGTCCTCGGCGTTCAGAGAATCCTCACCATCTGCGCAATCCTGATAGCCGTCGGAGCCATAGACCTCCTATTAGCCGGATACATCACCGGAATCCTGCTATTCTACGCCGTCGCCGCGGGATTCCTCCCAGCCTTGGGCTTGCTGTTATTCATGGCGATCCTAAGCTACGTTAGACCAAGGTGATCGAGATGAGGATCGTGGAAATACTCTCAATAGCCCTAGTAGCCGCGGGCATAGCCATGCACTTCACAGCCGCGTTCGGGATCGGAGACCATCAAACCGCGAACAGCATGATCTCAGCAGGCATAGGCTTGCTCGGCGGATACGCCTACGGAAGATGGGCGGCTAAAATCGAGAAAGAAGAGCTATTTCAGAATTTCATGCGCAGGGTCATGGAGACCGCGGCTAAGGTCGCCGAGAAAAAGCCGGAGAAGAAGCCGAGAAGAAAGCGGTCGAAAGCCAAGAAAAAGGCGAAGTAGATGAGCTTCCCAGTAGTAGTCTCACAGAGATTCTGGCCGACAAGGCTAAATGAGTTGATAGACCCCGACACCTATCAGATCCAGAAATATATCGAGAGCGTGGAAAACCCTAGACAACTCGCGGATAAAGTCATCAGAGACGTTGAATACCCATTCCACCACGGAGCCCCAGACGATTTACACACTCTAAATAATTTCCATGGAAAACGATGCTACAAAGTTAAGGAAGACTTCTGGCAAAAAGGCTCTGAAACAGCCTTTATGAAGATGGGGGACTGCGAGGACTCCTCAATCCTATACGTGACGGCGGCTAGGAAAATGGGGGTCAGCCCAGAAAACGTATACGTGGTCTTCGGATACGTGGAGAGGGAGAATGGAGAGTTTCTAGGAGGTCATGGCTGGGTTTACGTCAGGGATAAGAGCTTCGGCGACGATAAATGGCATTACGTGGAGACAACCTTGGACGAGCCCCCGGAAAAATATCCAGTAGTGCCCGACATAACTAAGCCCTTCACCTGGAAGGGGATAACTCTCAGACCAGAAGTTCTCTGGAACGATAAGATCTACAAGCCGGTCGGCGTCCAAATCGGACACATTATATACCAGCTTAACAGATATTGGGGCATGGTGAAAAAGATCCTCAACTACTTCGACTTAGAGAAGAAATACAAGGAAACGAAGAGGAAGTATGCAGCGCTTCAAGAAGTTTGGGGAATGAGAGTTAAGCCGCTCAAAGAGAAGAGTATATTGAAGAAGATCAGGTGGAGGCGCTGATGGAACCGGAGGTAATGGAGGCCGTCAGCAACGTGCTAGAAGGCTTAAGCTTCAGATACGGTGTAGACCTCGGATGCGGAGAAGGCGTCTATGCACCCATATTGAAAAGCCATGTAAGCTATCTAGTTGGAGTAGATAAGAAAAGAGAGAGGCTGGCTAAGGCGATCCTCAACGGATATGACTGCGTGATAGCGTCGGACATCATGGAGTTCAAGATACCGGATGAATGCGACATCGTGTTCCTCTTCGACGTGATAGAGCATCTAGACAAGCCAGACGGCGTAAGGCTTCTGAGGCGCTTATCCGATAAAAACGTGATGCTTACAACGCCGTGCAAATACTTCCCGATAGCGTTGAACGGCCATAAAAGCCTCTGGACCGTGGAAGAGTTATCATATATGGGCTTTAAAACGTATATCATTGAGATCCGCGACATCTTGAAGAAGCCCGTCTACGGCGATAAAATAC